>JBFLZA010000655.1:0-5101 GCA_040756535.1 Cyanobacteriota bacterium | reverse complement strand
CAGGGGCAAGGTGGGCAATTTACTGAAGTCATGCGACCATATTAGCTTCAGTCGCTGTTTAATTGTAGTTGAAGGACTAAACTGGGAAGTAGAGTTGGAACGGCATCTTATGCAATAAACAACTGACCACCGTACAAGAGTGGGTGCAATTTATTTAAAGTCGCACCGATAATAAAGATCTCTTAAATTCAAGCTTCAGTAGAGAAAAGAATATGACAGCTGCATCTTCCCGTAGGTCTGCTTTTGAACACCGTGCAACGACCATTGATGTTACTCCTGAGCCCGAAGAGCCTAGGATAGACGAACAACATCAATCTTCTACTAGTGCCTTAGCGACCACCCAGGGAACCTTTTCTGCTTTTCTTGCGCCCCTAACTCAAGATACTTTCAAACAAGTTGCTACAGAAGTAGAAGGCAAACTAAGGGTTGTCAATCAAACCCTGTCTATGCTTGATAGCTTGCTGGACGCTCAAGGGTTTGATGCCATCCTTGATGAGATGTTGCGTTCCATCACAGCAAAAACCGGAGAACTTTTGGAGGCTGATCGCACGACCATTTTTGTCAAAGATGAAGATAGAAATCAATTGTGGTCGATTGTTGCCGAGGATAAGAGCGGAAAACCTATAGAAATTCGCATTCCTGCTGATCATGGCAGTATTGCGGCTGAAGTCGCCACCACCAAGCAAGTTGTCAATATTCCCTACGATGTTTTTGATGATCCTCGCTCAGAGGGATCTAGGAAGCAATTCGAGAGAACCGGATACCGTACTTACACAATGTTGGCTTTACCCCTGTTGAACGAGCAGGGGGATTTAGTTGCCGTCGTTCAGCTTTTGAATAAGTTGAACGCCCAGTACGACCCAAACGCTCCTTTAGAAGAAAAAATTGATCGCAGTGGTTTTTCTTCTGAAGATGAAAGAGTTTTTGAGGAATTTGCCCCTTCGATACGTCTGATCATGGAGTCGTCGAGATCGCTACGGCGGGCGACCCAAAGGCAGCGAGCGGCTCAAGCCTTAATCGCTGCGACGAACTCCCTGAGCAAAAGCAGCTTAGATCTGGAAGAAACGCTGCAAAAGGTGATGGATGAAGCTAGGGAGCTGATGAATGCCGATCGCAGTACGCTATGGTTGATTGACCGCGATCGCAACGATTTGTGGACTAAACTGCCATTTGATGGTGTTTTAAAAGAAATTCGTATTCCAATCGATAGCAACTCCTTTGCCGGTCAAGTTGCGGATACGGGAGAACCCGTTAATATTGGTTTTGATATTTATGACCACAAAGGCTCGGAAACATCCAAGCAAACAGACCGCAAAACGGGTTACCGTACCTGTAGTTTGTTGTGTATGCCCGTGTTTAACGCTGATGACGAATTGATTGGCGTCACGCAATTAATTAACAAAAAGAAACAGGGCGATCTTCCTCCCTATAACCCAGATGATTGGCCCAATGCACCAGAGTGCTGGAAAGCGAGTTTTGATCGCACAGACCAAGAGTTCATGAAGGTCTTTAACATCCAAGCGGGTGTTGCTCTGCAAAATGCGAAATTGTTCGCGACCGTTAAGCAACAGGAGCTAATGCAGCGTGATATCCTGCGTAGTCTCTCGGATGGCGTGATTTCTACAGATAAAGACGGCAGAATTATCGCCGCCAATGAAAGTGCCATGGAATTACTCGGCTGGGATGAAAAAGTGCGGGTTGAGGGTCAACTCATTTATGAGGTGATCCAGATACAGGATAAAGATAATCCTGAAAGTAATAAATTTGTCGAATGGTTCAATGACGCTTTGCAGGGACAAGGCGCTAAAGCTCGTCAGCAATACTATCCCGACCGAAATTTATTGGCCCAGGGAACACAACAACAACGTAGTGTCAATTTATCCATTAACTCCATCGCTGATGCCGCTGATGAGACCAAAATTCGCGGTGCGCTAGTGGTCATGGAAGATATTAGCGATGAGAAGCGGCTTAAGAGTACGATGTATCGCTACATGACTCAGGAGCTAGCTGAAGAGTTACTGAAACTGGATGATACTAAATTAGGAGGCGATCGCAAGGAAGTTTCTATTCTCTTCTCGGACATTCGCGGCTACACCACCTTAACGGAAAGTTTAGAGGCAGAAGAGGTGGTGGGTATGCTCAATGAATATTTTGAATCGATGGTCGAGGTGATTTTTAAATATAAAGGAACCCTCGACAAATACATCGGCGATGCTATCATGGCCGTTTTTGGCTCACCTTTACCCCTAAAAGACCATGCCTGGAGATCGGTGCAAACTGCTGTCGAAATGCGCCATCGGTTGGCAGAGTTCAATGCTCGTCGCGAATCAGCTGGCAAGCCATCAATCAAGATCGGCGTTGGGATCAATTCCGATAGCGTAATTAGTGGCAATATTGGCTCTAGTAAACGCATGGAGTTCACTGCTATTGGGGACGGTGTGAACTTGGGTTCTCGTTTAGAAGGAGCCAGTAAGCAATATGGCTGCGATATTATCATTAGCGAATATACCTTCCGACCCTGCGCTGACAAAATTTGGTACAGAGAACTTGACTGTATTCGCGTTAAAGGCAAAAACGCACCCGTCAAAATCTATGAAGTTCTGGGGTTAAGCTCGGAGTCAATATCTGATGAGAAGAAGGAGATTATCGAGCTTTACCATAAAGGGCGCGAACATTACCTCAATCGGAAATTCACCCGTGCGATGACTGAGTTTGGCACCATTCTCGAAGAGATTGACAAAAATGATAAAGCCGCTACATTACACTTGAAGCGTTGTCAGCACTTTCTCCAAGAGCCTCCACCAGATGATTGGGATGGTGTCTGGACGTTAACAGAAAAGTAGAACGACATTGCTCTCTAGCTATCACTCGTCTCTACATAGCTTCTAGCCCGCACCAAGCGGGCTTTCTGTTTCTCCAAGTGCCAGAATTAAAAAACGCTAAGCGGATAGCTGGAGAATATCCCTATCCCGTTCCCATGCGGGGAAAGCCAGCAGTTGAGCATCAACAATTAAGAAAGTCTCCGCAATGCATTCAATATGCTGTTGCAGCTTCTATAGTGGTGATTGATTAGCTTTGAAAAGCTCAGGCTTTAGGCTACCAGATTCAGGTAAGTGCATACCCAAGTAATGGTGTTTTTTTATCGTTAAGCTTATGTATGAGCCAGTACCCGTTGTCTACTTGTATCAGCACGGACTGGTTTGTGCTAAGCGTCGGTGCAATTCTTGACCAAGTTTGAAAGTCAGCTGTCTGGATGATGACTCCCTTGCCTACGACAGCTTCGGTACGAGTATCACCCTGGTTGACTGGCTTTCCTTCAACTTCCTCTTCCTCATCAAAACCTTAAACTGGAGTGCTTAGGGTACAAAAGCGGTAATAAAAGGGTGTATCTAAAATAGGGCTTTGCCTGAGAAAGCGGTAAAAGCATTGAATTGCAGTAGCGAAGCGATCGAGGAAGGCATTCGGCTCATTTTTAGTAATTCGTTGTGAGTGGTCAGATCTGTGAAAGTGACGAGTAGGGAGTTAACTCAAAACAAAAACGTTCCGTCTGAAGACGTTACGTCAGCTACTGTTCCTCAAAAAATCTCTAAAGTAGGGTCGCGCCTCTTGCACTGGGGTCGCTCTGTATTTAGACATCCCGCCTTTATTAGCAGTTTAACTGTCACGGGCTTGCTCGTCGTCGGTCGGCAACTCCGAGTGTTTGAGCCTTTAGAGTTAAATGCCTTCGATCACTTGATGCAACTGCGACCTGCATTACCCCCAGACCAACGCCTTTTGCTCGTAGAGGTGACTGAGGCAGATATTCAATCCTACGGTTTCCCAATCAAGGATGCCTTGATTGCTCAGCTTCTGTCTAAGCTGGAGCAATATGAACCCGCCGTCATGGGTTTGGATATGTATCGTGATATCCCTCACCCCCCAGGTAACGCTGAGTTGTCTACTCTACTGCAAAAAAGCGATCGCATTATTCCAGTCTGTAAAATCAGTGATCCTAACGATCCCGGCACATCTCCTCCCCCAAAGGTTCCCCTCGATCAAGTTGGCTTCAGTGATTTTGCGGTTGATGCTAATAGTTACATTCGACGAGCTTTATTATTTCTCGATCCCCCTGCAAACTCTCGCTGCACCAGCGAATACTCCTTCAGCTTTCAGTTAGCACGACGTTACCTGGAACAAAAAGGCATCAAGCCCGAATTAACCTCCGAAGAATACCTCAAGTTCGGTAAAGTCGTTTTCAAACCCCTGTTGCCTAATGACGGTGGCTACCAACAAGTCGATAACGGAGGCTACCAAATTCTCTTGAATTACCGCTCTGGTGACAGGCTTGCCCGTAGCGTTACCATCACTGACGTTTTGCAAAACCGGGTTGATGCTAGCTGGATCAAAGACCGCATTGTCCTCATCGGTATTACTGCCCCTAGTCTTAAAGATGTCTTTTACACTCCCTACAGTACAGGTCAGACCCGTTTGGAGATAACAGCAGGGCTTCTCGTCCACGGTCAAATTGTCAGTCAACTGCTCAGTACTGTACTTGATGAGCGACCTCTATTTTGGTATTGGCCAGAGTGGGGAGAAGGGTTGTGGATTTGGGGATGGGCACTAGTCGGTGGTATCCTCGTGCGGGGTGTTCGCCATCCCCTACACTTAGTACTCACAGCAAGTGGGGCAGTTGGCCTGTTGATAGGGACATCCGCGTTTCTGTTTTTGGGATCGGGATGGATACCCGTAGTTGCTCCTATCTTGGGATTAATTATTGCTGGAACTGGCGTTCTTGCTTATAACGCCTATGAAGCTCAGCAACAAAAGGAACAAACTGAAGAAGAACTCCGCCGCATTAGAGAAAAAGCCGAGGAACAAGAAAAAAATATTGCATTAATCCAGGTTCTCGTAAAAGAAAGACTCCACCAGCCACCGACAACGGATTCAGACACCTCGCTAGCTGAAATAACGGGCATGGCTGACGAGGATTCTGATGAAGAATCAACA
Source organism: Cyanobacteriota bacterium (assembly GCA_040756535.1). Lineage (GTDB taxonomy): Bacteria > Cyanobacteriota > Cyanobacteriia > Cyanobacteriales > Coleofasciculaceae > JBFLZA01. The sequence continues at coordinate 115 of JBFLZA010000655.1, read as the reverse complement.
ACGCTTTGGACTCAAGACCAGGTTAGTAACTCCCAGCCCCAGAAACGAGACCCCAACTTTCTAGCTGGACGATACAAAATAGACCGTGTTTTAGGGGCTGGCGGATTTGGTCTGA
>JBFLZA010000654.1:0-5143 GCA_040756535.1 Cyanobacteriota bacterium | reverse complement strand
GGAAATTCTTTTGCAAACACAACAAACCATCCAGATTATCCAACAACGGCAGTATCGGGTTGGATCAAAAGAGCGGATGGGAAGTTCCCTACTCCGTTTGGCAACTGAAGTACGCTCGAGCAATCCCAGTTGTTTAACCATCGTTGTTTTGTGGAACCGTTTGGCGAAGAGCGTACATGGGGAGTTGAAAGAAGCCCTTAAACCCGTCCTATCTCAATGCGTTACTGAGAAGGTGGTTCACCACATGGTGAAGCGCTCTAACCCTCAACTGGCTACAAGTCAAATCCGTAATTTAGCCCTGGCTGTGTTGACTGAAGCCGGACTTCAACCGTGGGTTCTGGCAGATGCGTTAAATCACGATCTACATATTGGGATCGACGTACTATTTGGCAGAGTTGGATACCATTTCCTCTATGGCACAGGTGGAAGACTGATCCAGAGGCACTTCGGACAGTCCATATCCAGAGGGCGAATGCGGGAGGCAATCAAAAAACCCGAGTTACGGAAGCGCCTTGAAGAATCAATTCGGTCTATTGTTGAGGAGGGTCATAAGCTTCGTAGCATCATTATTCATCGCGATGGTCGCTGGTGGCCGAGTGAAAGTGCAGCACTCCACGAAGCGATCGCTTCCTTAAAAGAGCAAGGCATCTTACCTGCTGATGTCCGCTGTGCTGTAGTAGAGATTCGTAAGAACCACCTCCCTGTACGCTTGTTTACTGCGGTAGAGGAGACCACAGAATTCTTACAGAATCCCCTGTTAGGTAGTTATCGGATTCTGGATAAACAGCGATCGCTTCTGACTCCTACTGGCAGGCCAGGAGCGTGGGATGGTTCGCGTGGCAGAACGGCAGGAAACTTATTGCTAGAAGTAGTTGATACGATTGGTGAAGTAGATATCCGAGATATAACCGAGGATACCTATTATCTGACACACTTGAATTGGAACGCGCCAGATATAGAGATTGCACATCCTGTGACCATACGCTGGACAGATGAATCTTTGCGCGAGACCTTCCGTTCACCTACCGAGGAAGAAGATGAGGAGGATATAGACGATACTGTTTTTGATGAGTGGGACAGTACATTGTTCTACGAAGAAGAGGTTGTCATATGAGTACCCTGGGGTTTGTATCGGGACATTTGGAGCGCGAACAGCAGTTGCTGCGCGAACTCAATTCAGCTTTGCTTGCACAGGAAGCTGAAGCACTGGGGCGGGCTTCAGACCTTGGTTTTAGTGAGGAAGACGTATCCAAAAGTCGTCAAATCCTCGGTGAATTTGTTATTCGTCTGCGAGCGGCGCTCACCCTTGAAACAACTACTACAGACATTCAGTCACTTGTCCACCGCATCAAAAGCGGTATGAAGCCGTTGGAAGACTGGCGAGAAGATTTGGATGCCCTCACGAATAAATTACAAACCACTGAAACACTGGCAGATGAGGATTTACCAACGCTAGAAGATATTCTCTCGTTATTAGACAGTGAATTTGCAGAAGACTTGCAGCGTCTTTATTCTCGCTAAATTATGGCATCGTTAGAGTATCTAAAAGCAAAGACAGCTGAATACGCCGTTGTTTTGTCTCGAATAGCTAAAGAACTTCAAGAGCTTGAAAGCAAAAATAAGGAACATCATTGGCTGTTAGTTTATCTTCAGGGTCAGCTAAAGGATGCACAGACACAGCACAAGAAACTTAGGTCAATTGTGGAACTTGGGCAATCCAGATTACTAAATCGAGGGCTTCCAATCGTCCATGATATTGAGTATTGGATTGTTATAATCAACTACCATTACCTTCCTGCTCTTCAAAAGGAGGGCAAGGCTGACTTAGCTTTGAGAAAACTACTTCTGGATAGCGCCAATCGATGTGGTCTTTTCTGGATAAAGGATATCGCTGTACGTCTGGACGGTCCTCTGGGGACTATTCCTACTCCAGAGGCTCCACTGATTATCGCACCACCATCACCCGGAACTTCACTACTAGAATTGCCTGGACTTTACCATGAGTTAGGACATGATGTTTTCCAAAAATTTCGGGAAATTGTCAGTGCGCTCAGTAAAGCCGTATCCTCGCACTTCAATGCACTTCGTCAGAAGTCTGGTCCAATAGATCCTGGGCGAAAAGCTGAACGTGATAAGCAAATCAATGAAGCATTGCAGTATTGGGATAAAGATAGACTGAATGAAATTTTCTGTGATATTTTTGGAACTTTTGCCTGTGGAGCTGCTCACTATGTGTCCTGTATCGATATGGGTCTGCGCTCTGGTGAAAACCCATATTGTGTTGATCTTGGAGATGAGCATCCACCCTTGTCAGCACGAGTTTATGTCTGCTACAAAGCCCTAACTCCTGCTCAACACAATGAGCAGACTGTAGTGTTAGCACGTCAAGCTTGGGAGAACCATACAAAAGCGCATACAAGTGATTATGACTTTAAGTTGATATGTGCAGAACAGTTATTAGACAGCATTGTGGAGGTAGCTAGTCGTAGCATCAAGGAATTGCTACCAAATGCCAAGCGCTATGAAGTCGAAGTGCCAAACGGCAAAGAACTTGAACAGATTCAGCAAAATACTGCCCTAGAAGACATCCTAAATAGAGCAGCAACGATACTTATGACACGTCCAGAACAGTACGCAGATTGGGAAAAAAAAGTGTTTGAAGTATTAGATCTCTAAACTTGAGTAGGGAGGAATTTCGCCAATAACGGTAAAAGTGAAGACTCATGTTATTTCATTGCAAGCTGCCTAATGAACTATGTACTCATCGCAACGGTCTCATGTTAGTCTCTTCCTGTTGCTGATGTAATGCGATCACTCAGATGCCACCACGCCTTTCTCCTCTCTCACTCCCCCATTTTTTGGTAATGTTTACTCAACAGTTCACTAAACCGTTCAGTAAACAAATCCCTAATGGCATCTTTCGCACAAATCGACCGGATTGCCCTGTCTGGACTCCAAAGCCGCTATGGGATTGGTCGTACCGCCGTCTACACCAGAATTCAAGCACTCCAAATTGAGCCACTTCGCAAAGGGAACAAAGCCTTTGTGACCAGCGAGCAACTGAAGCTTTTAGATGAGTTGCATGGACTACTCGAACTTGGCAACTTAATGTCCGAAGCCCTGGAAAAGATGGGTCGCCAAACTACCCAAGAATTCGATACTGAACAGAGAAGCACAAAATCTCCTTTGTCCAGTAAACTGTTTACTGAACAGTACAGCGAACAGAGTTTAGCGAAAGGAGAAGAGTCATCAGCGCTTGTTGCCTCTTTAGCCGCTCTGATGCAGGAAGTGACGCGGACACAAGAACAAATGGTGGCTCAGCAGCGTCAAATGGCAGACCTCTATCGGTCAACTTCCGATCCTCTCGCTCCCCAACGAGCCTTGGAGGAAGCCTATCAGCACGGCTGGCAGTTGAGTACCTCTCAGCTTGCTCAAATCCTCGGTCTTTCCCCTAAAAACCTAGGACGCTACCAATCCTTCGAGCGGTTCGGCTTCACGTTCACTAAGGGTGGGCGACAGGGGCAGCAAGCGACATGGATGGTCACAAAAGAGGATGGTGGTACTGAAAAAGAAGCCCCATAGAGCGCAGAGGTCATCAACGATATGAGAGCCATTGCCTCAAAGTAGGTACGCTACTAGGACAACAGTTGAGTCATTCACGTCAAGGTTAGGGGAACGTAACGACAGCGCTTTAAAAGAGAAATTGGGAGTACAGAGGAGTTGCAAGAGTGAGCCGAATTATTGCCTTATTTAATCAGTCGGGGGGCGTAGGCAAAAGTACGTTGACGATGAACCTCGGCTACCACCTACAACAGCGCAAGCACCGTGTCCTTTTGGTAGACATGGACCCCCAAGGATCGCTGACACTTTTCATGGGACTGGAGCCATCTGAGCTTACGGAAACCATCTACGACTCCGTTATTGCCGATCGCCCCTTACCCATCCACCCCAACATTCACGGTATGGATTTGGTTCCCGCCAACATCAAACTAAGCGGTGCTGAGTTAGAGCTGGTAATGGCAGATATGCGGGATATTCGTCTCCAAGATGCCCTGAAGCCCGTGCAAGAGCAATATGACTTTATCCTAATTGACTGCCCTCCTTCCCTCGGTTTGCTGAGTTACATTAGTTTGGTGAGTGCAACCCATGTCTTAGTACCCATCCAAACTCAGTACAAAGCCTTCTGCGGAACCGAACTTCTACTTTCAACGGTAGCGCGAGTGAAGTCGAGAGCCAACCGTGAGTTAGAAATTGCAGGCTTTGTTCCCTCCATGTATGCCAAAGCTAACTCCCAGGATGTACGAGCGATGACCGCCATCAACGAGCAAATGTCTCAGTTTGGGAAAGTCTTTCCACCTATCCCTCGTTCTACCGCTCTCGCCGATGCGGCTGAGGCTCATGTCCCTTTGGCAGAGTACAACAAAAAACATCCCGCTCTTGCCACATTGCAACAAGTTGCTCTCGCTATAGAGGGTTTGAAATGAAGTCTAAAGTGAGTCAGCCCTACCGCCAGATCAAAGGTCTTGGTCTAGATGCTTTGTTTGGAGACGCCCCAGCAACAGGGGAGTCGGTGGCAATAGATGCGATTAAGTTACCTCAACAGCAACCCCGACGCTACTTTGACCCACAAAAATTACAGCAGTTGGTGCAGTCGGTAAAGGAGCATGGCATCTTAGAGCCGCTGTTGGTGCGACGCTTGAGTGAGGGAGTGTATGAGTTGGTTGCAGGGGAACGACGTTACCGAGCTGCTCTAGAAGTGGGACTGACTAAAGTGCCAGTCGTAGTGCGGCAACTGAGTGACGAGGAGGCTTTGCAGTTAGCTCTGATTGAAAATCTCCACCGGGAAGACCTCAACCCCGTTGAGGAGACGGAAGGGATTTTGCAGCTCATTGCCCTCAAACTGGGTCAGCCAACGACGGCAGCGATTAAGATTCTGCACCGGATGCAGAATGAGGCAGAAGGAAAAGTTACGCATAATGTTATGGGTAACGCCTCGTCTCAGGTCATTCAAGACATATTTATTGGATTGGGGCTGATGACCTGGGAATCTTTTGTGAAGAATCGGCTGCCCTTGCTCAATCTGCCCCAAGAGGTGATGGAGGCTCTGCGGAAGGGAGAGATTGCTTACACCAAAGCCCAGGTC
>JBFLZA010000653.1:0-5168 GCA_040756535.1 Cyanobacteriota bacterium | reverse complement strand
GATAGGTTTGCAAGTCATGCAGTGCTTTTTTAAGTTGTTCGGCTTGAGCGGTGGCTAAGTCAGCAGCGGTACGGGTTTGAGCGTAAAGTTCAGCTTGGTCGATCGCGATCGCGAGTTGGTCAACCACAGCCGTAATTAATTCCACCTCATGATCGCTCCAAGGACGATGTGCCCGGAAGTGTTCGCAAACAATTACTCCCTTTTGGTGGGAGCGAGTTTGTACTGGGGCCACGATTAGAGCTCTCAATCCCATTGCTTGCAAACGATCACTACTGCTTGGTTCCAACTGTTCATCAGTTGTAATCTCATCAATTCGCAGCACATCCAGTTCGTGAACGGGTTCGTGTAAGGTTTTGACCAGTTCAACTGTACTTTGCCGATGCAACCTGACGGGGAGACTCTGCTCGTAAGCCGAATGCATCAGTTCATATCGGGCTGGGTCTGGTGATTTGTGATACCACAGAAATTGGCAGCGGTCGATCTGTAATAAACTGCGTACTTCTCGAACGGCTGTTTTTAAAATCTCGTCTAATTCTAAGGAACTGCGGATTTGGCTAGACAATCGGCGCTTGAGCAGTTCTTCCCGTGCTTGCAGTTCTCTCAGCTGGTTTTGCGTGGTTCGTAGTCGTTTATTGGTAGCCACTATTTCTGCCATTGCGGCCTCGACTTCACGAGACTTTTGTTCCAGCAAGCAGCTATATTGAATCGACTGGGAAACTTCCGCCAGCATATCAAAGACAACTGGCGAGACGCTATCACTCAGTTCTTCGAGTCCTAACCAAGGTTGGGGTTTGATGGCGTCAGGACTGGTAAAAACGATTTGAAATTGACCGTTGGGCAAAATCTTACCAATGCGGCTATGTTTGCTGACATGATTGTTTGGTTCAATGCTAACTGACCCCCCAGGTGCCTCAAATACCTGTCCATAGGCGGCATCGCGTACCAATTCAACATCAAAGGAGCCTGCTTTTTCTACGGCTTGTTTCCATAAATAAACTTGAAAATAAGCGGCTTCAATGGGGTCGCTGGTCACGCGATCGCTACCGTAGCATTTCTTAAAATTCTCGACAAAAGTATGATTGGTAGAGGTATCAATACTCTGAAAATAGCTCCAACTCGCATAGTGACCCGCCGCAGTGCTGCCGCCAATCCGGCGAATTTCCTCTTCAGCAATACTAACTGCCATAATCGGAATGTCTTGGGCAGTAATTCCGGCGTCTTTGTATTGTTGGTAGAACGCCAGATTGCTGTCACCGTTCAGGGTATTGAAGACAACGTCGGGCTTTTGTTGCTCAATTCTCTTAATGATGTCGCCAAATTCCGTTGTCCCCAATCCTACATACTCTTCCCCAACTAAGAAGCCGCCTTTGCGTTTGAGCTGAGCTTTAATAATTTTGTTGGCAGTGCGAGGAAATACATAGTCAGACCCCACTAGATAAAAGCTTTTGCCTTTGTTGTAGAGCAACCAGTCAACAGCAGGCCCGACTTGTTGGTTGGGACAAATGCCCGTGTAGAAAATGTGGCGCGAACATTCCAGCCCTTCATATTCAACGGGATACCACATCAGGGCGTTCAATTCTTCCAACACCGGAATAACCGCTTTGCGAATCGCTGAAGTCCAACCGCCAAATATCGTGACGACTCCATCTTGTTCGATGAGTTTCCTGGCTTTGATTGCACAAGTCATGGGGTGAGATGCCCCATCTTCGATCGCAGGTTCAATCATTCTACCCAGGACACCACCAGCTTGGTTAATTTCTGCGATCGCCATCAATTCAGCATCTTTTAATGATGCCTCACTAATCGCCATCGTTCCACTCAATGAGTGCAGAATTCCGACGCGCACTGTGGAACTAGATCTAACACTAGGCTGGCTTGTTTCACTCATCACTGACTGTTCCCGACGTGTCCTTTCTGCTTTAAGTACCCATCAGCTCACACCAAAATTCCGGTGCTTCAAGTTGCGAGCTTACTTTAACTTTGATGAGGCGTAGGTTTAAATTCCTACTCCTACTATCTTTGGTAATAAACTGTTGAGCTTTAGCAAAGGTTGGCTTTAACTTTTGCAACAGTCTTTTTTTTGTATACTTGGTTGAATAGTAACTTAATTCCAAAAATCAAAATTGTAGTGGTTTTTACTCTTAATCCAATCTTGTTAAATTCAGGCACAAAACTTAAAAAATGGAATGCTTTTCCAGCTCAAAATAGCCCCTTATTAAAAATTAAGAGACTTTTATTTGTATGAACCAAAAGAAGAATACTTATTATTTCATTACTTAGATTAAGCAAAGACTTGACTAGGTGTGATTAAATCTTGTTCTACCTTGTAGGAACACTAACACCTTGCGCCTAATTGTTAACTAGCCGCTGAAGTCACTGCCACTTGTGCTAACGCTCCTCACCCTGAAATGAAATTGACTTAACCATTATTTAACCATTATTGCATTTGGGTGGCCAACAATTCCACGACTGGCAGGAGACAGGTAGACTTATGTATAGAATTGTATCCTCACCCTCTTGAGCAAATTTGACTAATGAAGCGGTTAATTCAAGGTCTACATGAATTCCAGACCAATTACTTCAGTACTCACCGAGACTTATTCGAGCTGCTATCTCAGGGACAGCATCCGAGAGTTCTCTTCATTACCTGCTCCGATTCCCGGATTGACCCGAATCTAATTACACAAACGAAGCCCGGTGAGATGTTCATTATCCGTAATGCGGGTAATATCATTCCACCCTATGGTGCGACCAATGGTGGCGAAGGCGCAACCGTTGAATATGCTGTTCACGCTTTGGGCATTCAGGAAGTGATTGTCTGCGGTCACTCTCATTGTGGGGCGATGAAGGGACTGCTAAAAATCCAAAAGCTGCAAGAGGAAATGCCAGCCGTTTACGAATGGCTCAAGCACGCTGAAGCAACTCGCCGCATCATTAAGGAACACTACCAAAACTATGAAGGTGATGACTTGCTGAACGCGGCAATTGAGGAGAATGTTCTCACCCAGTTAGAAAATCTACGAACTTACCCCGTTATCCAGTCTCGGCTCAAAAGCGGTCAAATGCATCTTCATGCCTGGGTTTATGAGATTGAATCCGGGCAGGTTGTAGAATACAGCCCCACAACAGGTAAGTATGTGCCGCCTCAAACCCAGTTTGCCAGAGCGGCATGGATAACACCGGAGCAGCAAGAGCGAATCTATAAAGGTTCCTATACTACGTCCCAGAGCTAGAAGTCATTTAGTTATTAGTTATTAGTTATTACTTAGCACGAGTGACTAATAACTAATGATCAATGGCTAATGACCAATAACCAATGACCAATGACCAATGACCAATGACTAATGACTAATGACTAATGACTAATGACAGCAACCGCTGTTGATGACACACTCGATACTTCAGCTTTGACAAGCAGCGGAATTTCTATCCAAAACTCTGTTCCTTGGTTCGGAACAGACTCGCATTTCAAGACGCCTCCGTGCTTCTCGACGATGATTTGATGGCTAATCGCCAGTCCCAGCCCAGTCCCTTTACCTAGCGGTTTGGTGGTAAAAAATGGGTCAAATAGTTGTGCTTTCACTTCTGAATTCATACCGCGTCCATTGTCAGCGATGCGGATGATAACGCTAGAACACTCAGCGCTCACACTGGTGCTAATGGTGATACGACCCTTGTGCTTGGGAATGTCTTCTACAGCATCAATCGCGTTGCTTAACAGGTTCATAAAGACCTGATTCATTTGTCCGGCGCAGCAGCCTACGAGAGGCAAATCTCCGTATTCTCGAACAATTTCAATCGCGGGGCGATCGCAGCGAGCTTTGGTACGATTTTGTAAGATCAGTAGGGTACTATCAATCCCCTCATGTAGATTAACCGCTTCTGTAGAAACGCGATCGCTCCTCGAGAAGTTGCGTAACGACAGGACAATCTGGCGAACCCGTTCTGCTCCAACTTGCATTGATTCTAGAACTTTAGGCAGGTCTTTGAGCAGAAAATCTAAATCGATCGCTTTAATCTTATCTTGTAACTGTGGGGGCTGATGACCGTAAGACTCCTGATAAAGGTTGACCAAGGCTAATAAATCCTGAACATAGTCGCTGGCGTAGCCCAAATTGCCGTAAATAAAGCTAATCGGATTATTAATCTCATGAGCAACACCTGCAACCATCTGACCGATACTGGAGAATTTTTCGCTCTGGATGAGTTGGGCTTGGGTTTTTCGCAGGTCGTGTAATATTTGTTCGAGCTGTTGAGCTTGGGCTTGGGCAGTGGCCGTCGCTGTACAACTTTGTTGGTAAAGTTGAGCCTTTTGAATCTCAAGTTCGAGCCAAGCTGCATCAAATTCTTCTTGATACTGACTCACTAAAGCTTCTAAGGCTTCTAGTAGGTCTGCTGTTGATGCCTGAAGAATCTTTTGTAAGTGGGGATTTTCTCCAGTCAGTTCTGCGGGAGGCACTTGCGCCAACGCTCTCGCTTGAGTAATGTAGTCGCGAATTTGCTGATCAAGATAAAAGGGAGGCTCAAAATATATAGCTTGGATCTCGCCAGAAGGCTGACCGGGCAGCTTCATTGTAGTATCACCCTGAATCAGTCCTTGGTGAGATTTTTCCATCAATTCAACGGCAGCTAGCATTTCTGCACGAAGCTTGTCCTGCTCCTGTCTATCCTCAGCCCCCACGAGTCTTACAGCAAACAGGGCAGCTCGTTGGGAGAGCATTCGCTGGCGTCCACTGATATTGATGACTGCAGCGTTAATTTCTCTTCTACAGATAAATTCATTCAGGTCGAAGCAAGTTGCCACGGCAATTATCGGCAGTAGCTTTACATAACATAAATTTCCAAAAATATTAGCACGGCTTAATGTTTTTTGCATAGTTACCCGGACTTTCTTTTGCTGAAGAACTAGAGCCAAGTTTGCTCAAGTCTTACTGCCACAAAAGACTCAGTTCTTAACTCTTATTAAGTTATTGATGAACAAATCTGAAAGGATGTTTCCAAGTATTGAGTGTTGAAAAAAGATAGTTTACAAAAGTTCCTCATTCTGTACTCCTCTATACAGAGTAGTATAATAAAATGCTGTACAATAACCCCGGTCAATAGAATTTAATCATCATTTTACAGTTGAGCTGCCGCCGAATTGGGGTTTGAATTAAGCGGGCAATAAA
>JBFLZA010000652.1:0-5177 GCA_040756535.1 Cyanobacteriota bacterium | reverse complement strand
CGTTGCCCTTGTGCCACCCAACTCAGGATTAAAAAATACCAGAATCACCTGGGAGCAGTTAGCCGCATACCCCTTAATTGTGCCTTCAACCAATAGCTGCTCCCTTAGGATTCGCAATCACTTGCGGCAGTCGGAATATCCCCTAAAAATCGCTTATGAGGTTCGGGAAGACTCAACCATTGTCAGCATGGTATTGCAAGGGTTAGGGGTCGCCCTTCTGCCCCGACTTGCCGCCGAACCCGTACCCCCAGGAATTCAAGTGTGTACTTTGCCCGTGCCTTTAGAACGCATTATTGGGACGGCAATTCTCACAAATGCCCTTCACACTCCTGCTGTTTATGCCTTTTTGGATGCCGTGAGAAATGTGGGTCGATTCAATAGTAAAGCGGCAGTTTAGTTGTAGGTTAAAGGGGAACGGGGAACGGGACACAGGGAACTCCTTAAGCCTGGGAAGGAGATGCGAGACCCCTCCCCAGGCAAGCCACTTATAGAAGTGGGGGCTTTACAAAAGAAGCGCACTCAGTGGGGAAAGAACTCCTTAACAGGAAACTCCGTTCCTCTGTTCCCTGTTCCCTGCTTTGGTGATTAAAATTCAACCCAATTCGATCATGTTTGAGCAACAACCAGAAGCAATACAGCAGAAAGTCAAGTCATTAGCAACTCAATCGCTCTCGCAATCCGATCCATCGGGATGGTTTGATGTCTTATATGCCCAAGCTGATGGGGATTCCTCTCAGGTGCCGTGGGCAAAGCTAACTATGCACCCCTACCTGCAAAATTGGTTGGATACAAATCAAGTCCAAGGTGATGGCCGCTCTGCGTTAGTGATTGGATGTGGGTTAGGGGATGATGCCCAAGCGTTGCAAAAGAGAGGGTTTCAGGTAACGGCGTTTGATATTTCACCCACTGCGATCGCTTGGTGTCAGCAACGATTCCCGGATTCGTCAGTCACTTATGTGGTTGCGGATTTGTTTGCGTTAGATCCATCCTGGCATCGAGCCTTCGATTTTGTTTTTGAATCGCGCAATATCCAAGCCTTGCCTCTCAGTGTGCGGTCAAATGTGATTGAAGCGATCGCGTCTTTGGTAGCCCAAGAAGGAACGCTGTTGGTTATTACTCGCCACCGTGATACTGATGCTGAACCAGAAGGCCCACCTTGGCCTCTCTCTGATCAAGAACTCGCCCAGTTTCAGGCATTAGGACTTCGCGAAATCCGCCGCGATACCTTCTTTGAAGGTGATGGAAATACTGTCCAACAACTTCGGCTCGAATACCGCTTTGCAGAATAAGACAATGCAAGATTTCTCAGAATATAGCGGTTCTCAAATGAATGGAGTACAGTCATCTATCTCCTGACTCCTGACTCCTATCTCCTGACTCCTGACTCCTATCTCCTGACTCCTATCTCCTGACTCCTGGCTCGGAGACTTCCTTGCATCAGGTGTATTCCATCCAACTGAGAACCGCTATATTAGTCCTCTCTAAAGCTCATTGATTTGTTTGACTAAGGAGCGTTCTAACGTTCCCGCCATATAATAGCTTTCTTGATTAAGATAACTATTCAAATCATTGGGAGTCATCTCGTGTTTGAATTCTGCAACTTTTTTGAGCTTTTTCCATTGACCTAACTTCAGGTACAACTCAAATTTATACCGTTCAACTTCCCAGCGCGTAAAATCAGACGATATAGACCAAGCAAATCCAATATGTTTTTTAAGAGATTGTCTAGCGTGAAGAGGAAAAGCTGAGAACGGCAAGGGTAGAATCGCACTTGTACTCGTTTGCGGTTGGCGAATAAGATTAAAAACCAGTCGATTATCTAACTCATTACAGGCAACATAAATTTTTTTGTTTCCCTTACTATTGGTTACTTTTAGGGCAATTAACTCGACAATTCCATCAATATATCCTTGGTTAATAAAGGTAATTGTTAAAACTAAATCAATAGCCGGATTAGGTTGATGGTTTAAAAAAATAACATCTCCAGATAACACTTTTAACTGGAAAGGAAAGAAATCTTCCTTAAAAATAGAGATAAGAGAGCATAAAATGGCAATAATTGAGACAACTAGAGCAATGTAAATTTGGATAGTTTTAAAAGTAGTGGCAAGAGCCAGAATAATCGCAACTATTGCTAAAATAAGTATTAGAACAATTCCTGTTCTTCTTTGAATAACCATATTTAAAGTCGAACCTTAGGAGTTAGTAGTTATTAGTTAGAAGCCCCTGAATGCCAGTTCACGAAAAAAGGATTTTAATCCTTCTTCCCCATTTCCTAATTCTCAATTTCAGATTAGACAACCATGAACGCGAACTCACAACGAATAGATGAAAATCAATCTCTCCTGAATTCTGCATCCTGACTCGGAGACGCCTATTTTTAGATTAGGAGTTAGTAGGAGTAAATTTATCAATACCTACTCACCTATTAACCCCTAAACATTAACTGGAAATCCCACCTAAGAGGCAGTTGACTGTAACTGAGCCAAACGAGCGAGAACTTCTGTGCTGTGAACAGGTGGTCTTACATCAAGAAATATCTCACGTAGGATACCTTCTGGGTCAATAATGAAGGTGTGGCGCATGGAAACAAAGCCAATCCAAGAACCATAAGCTTTGCTGACTTTGCCGCCAACATCAGAAAGGAGAGGAAATTTCAATCCTTCTGAATCACAAAATTCGGCGTGAGATTCCACCTCGTCAGCACTAACGCCGAGAATTTGCACATTCTTCTGAAGGTACTTCGGTAAGTCTTGCTGAAATCGACGTGCTTCTAGAGTACAGCCTGAGGTGAAATCCTTGGGATAGAAATAAAGAACCACCCACTGGCCACGATAGTTAGAAAGCGACACTTCACCATCGCCAGTATTAGTCGGCAATGTGAATTCTGGTGCTGCTTCATTGAGGGGAGGGAGCTTACCGCCGAGAGCATTAGCCTCTGTTGTGAAGTTACACCAGGCAAGCAAGGTGAAACAAGTGGCTAAAAGCGTGTTAAGAAAAGTACGACGAGAGATCATGACGCAATCTGAAACGTAAACTTAACATAAGTTTACAATTTTTCGTTTAAGCCTTAGATGCTTCAAGACGCGTACTCTGCTGTTGCTTTGATGCGCTTGCTAGCTGAAGGATTTCTTGTGCCGCGCGATCGCATACTCCGAAATCTCCTAACAGTTGGCGCATTTCTTGATAATCAGCCTGGGTTTGTTGACGTCTTTGGGGGTTAAAAAGAAGTTCTAACGATTCTTTAATAATATTTTCTGATGTTGCTTGTTCTTGTAACAACTCGGGCACAATAGAACGCATCACCACCAGGTTAGGCGGCGACATAAAAGGAATCGAAAACTTCATCAAGCGAGCGATCGAGTAAGTCAAAGGACTAACTCGGTAAAAAACCACCTGTGGCACGTTCAAAAGCGCCAATTCCAAGTTTACTGTACCTGACTTAGTAATCGCTAAATCAGCCGCCGATAGCACTTCCTGCGTTTGACCAGAGACAAGGGTTGCCCGTAGACCATAACGCTCAATTGCTGCTTCAATAGCAGGTCGGTAAGCTTCTAGAGACAAGGGAATCCAAAAGATTGGAGCTTCTGATTTTGAATTGGGAATTCTCCCCATCTCCCCATTCCCCAGTAATTTCGACTGGAGTTGCCTCGCGGCCTCAAAGGCAATCGGCATCATATACTTAAGTTCTTGCCGCCTAGAAGCCGGGACAAGCGCGATCGCAATTTGTTCCGGTTCAATTCCTAGTGCAGCCCTTGACTCCTCCCGCGTCGGCGTCAATCGCATCCGATCCACTAATGGATGACCCACCCAAGTCACAGAAGCTCCTTTTTTTTGAAAATAACGGGCTTCTTCTGGGAAAATCGCCAACAGTTGGTCAGTCATCTCCACAATCGTCATCGTATCGCGGGGAAGAATCGACCGAGCCGACCAAACCCAATCCTGCGGGGCAATATAATAAACGATTGGCACCTGGGGTAGCTGACGTCGGATAAAACGACCCAGGTTGAGATTGGGCCCCATGTAGTCAATTAGCACCACCAAATCAGGCGGATGTTGCCGAAGATACTGTTTAGCGCGACGTTGGATTTGTAGGGTAGGCAACACAAACGGCAGAGATTCCAAAATTCCCACAGAACCAATGCCCGTGGTATTCCCCAACAAGGTGGCCCCCGCTGCCGCCATTCTGTCACCCCCTAGCGCCACAATCTCTAACTCTAGCTCTGTGGCTGCTGCCTGACGTTTCAAGGCGTCAATGAGTAGTGCCCCTTGTAAATCCCCCGATACTTCGCCAGTGCTGATAAAAATCGTTTTACGTGCCATTGATCAAAGGGTTGAAGGTTAGAAAGTTAAAATTATGAATTAGAAATTATGAATGATGAAAAAATTTCTAATTCTGAGGTGGAAGGAGATTTGCACGCCTCCCAGGTGTTCTCCACCTAAAAAAGTTTTAGATGGGGACTCTAACCCAAGTCTGAATTCGGAATTCTTTTGTTAAAAGTTTCAACTTGCCAACGTTCCAACTTGCTAACTTTCAACCTTTTTACTCCGACCAGGAATTAAACCTCGTCGTCCCTCCATTTGAGATAACTGTAAAAATTGACGTAGGTGGTGCAAGTTTTCGCTATCTGGCAGTAAGTCTAAATGTTCCCAGGCTTGAGTCAGCGTGTATCCAGAACGGTAAAGAGTCCGAAATGCTTTCTTGAGCAGTCCGATCTCAGTCGCTGTGATTCCAGCACGCTTGAGGCCCACTAAATTGAGCGATCGCACCCGTGATGGATTTCCTTCCACCAACATATAGGGGGGCACATCGCGGTCAATTCGACTCATGCCACCCACCATCGCTAAACGCCCAATGTGAACAAATTGATGAATCCCTAAAACCCCACCAATTGTTGCCCTTGACTCGATGTGAACATGGCCTGCCAAAGCCACGCTATTGGCAATGACAACCGAATCTCCAATGACGCAATTGTGAGCAACATGAACATAAGCCATTAATAGATTGCCATTGCCAATCACCGTTGCTTCACCTGCACCCGTTGCTCGGTTAATGGTGACGTACTCGCGAAATCGGTTGTCATCGCCAATTTTGACCCAAGTGGCGGCACCATCATATTTAAGATCTTGAGGTTCCAAACCAATCGCTACACCAGGAAAGATTTGATTCCTCGCTC
>JBFLZA010000651.1:0-5190 GCA_040756535.1 Cyanobacteriota bacterium | reverse complement strand
CTAACTCCTCATGGCTGATTCGTGACAGCACCGTCGGGTTAGCAATCTTGTAGCCATTGAGGTGTAGGATGGGCAGTACGACCCCATCGGTGACGGGGTTGAGGAACTTATTGGAGTGCCAAGCGGTAGCGAGTGGGCCTGTTTCGGCCTCCCCATCTCCCACCACACAGCAAACGACTAAGTCGGGGTTATCAAAAGCCGCCCCATAAGCATGAGAAACGGCATAACCCAATTCACCACCTTCGTGAATCGAGCCAGGTGTTTCAGGGGCAACGTGGCTAGGAATTCCACGCGGGAAGGAAAACTGCTTGAACAGTTTGTGCATCCCTTCGGCGTCTTGGGAAATGTTGGGGTAGTACTCGCTGTAGGTTCCCTCCAAGTAAGTGTTCGCCACTAAACCTGGGCCTCCGTGTCCCGGCCCGGCAATGTAGATGGCATTTAGGTCGTATTTTTTAATGACCCGGTTCATTTGGACGTAGATGAAATTGAGACCCGGAGTAGTCCCCCAATGCCCCAGCAGCCTTGGCTTGACGTGCTCTATCTTCAAGGGTTCCTTCAGCAGGGGATTGTCGAGTAGATAGATTTGTCCAACAGAAAGGTAGTTAGCGGCACGCCAGTAGGCGTCCATCTTCCGCAATTCTTCAGCGGACAGGGGTCTTTCTTGTACTCTGGGAGCGGTCGCTTGTATCATATTAAGTTTGTGCCTTTTAAACCGTGCGATTTTAAAGCCGTGGGGTTAAGCGTGATTAATCACTGGTTATCGATAAATGACCAGCGGACTCTTAACCTATGACACTTGCGATGCGTTAGCGATCGCGATCGCGAAGCTTTCTGTGTGAGCGAAGTTAGATGCAGCTTGGAACGAGTGTTAGCGTTAGCGACTTGAGGAACTCTACTCGGCACCGGAGGTGTTTGGAGCAGTAGTTCCATAGAAAGATCGCTTCTTTTCCAGGTCGGAACTCATCGAACGATAGTTAAGAATAGAAATCGGAAACATCTGCATTGAGAGGGATTTCAGAAGGATTACCAGCACTTCCAAACAGGATATTCCCTTAAAAAATTTTGGATGTATATTTCTATACCTTATTCGGCTGATTCCCTGTATTGTCATACACATCCTTGGCTAAAGATTGATTGTTCATTTCCTATCAGCTACGAACAATAATTAAAAATTTGTAATACGTAATATCGAATTTTTTTAGTTGACATACAAAGAGTAAGCTTTTATCAAAAACTGTAGGGTGGGCTTTCGTTAAGCAACGATAATATAAGCTTTTCCAGCTCTATAGCTCTTGCCCACCCTACCCTTGGGAGGATTGCCCTTGAAAGGTGCAAAATGCGAGGAGATTAAACAGAAAGTTTCACTAGCGCATCTTTCATGGCTGATGGTAGCTGCCGCAAAATCTTGCCTTTTTCCCGGTCAACAGCCACTAAGGTAACACGTCCTGTTAGGTATAATTCCTCTCCATCCAACGATTGAATCCGGTAATCCCAATTGATGCGAACACCTTCCATTTTTGCTATGCGGGTTTTCACTACTGCTGCCATACCCATCCGAATGGGGCGGTGATAGCGCACAGACAGTTCGATGACAGGTAAATCGCATCCCAAGGCAACCCAATCGGCAAAATCAATGCCTATTGAGCGTAGGCATTCAACCCGCGCTTCTTCCATCCAAGCCATGTACGTGCCATGCCAGACAATACCACCATAGTCAGTGTGATGAGGTTGTGCTCGCACAGGATATTCAAACCAGTTTTCAGTGGTTGCTGCCAGAGAATAGCTTTGGATCTCACTGCTAGGTGGCAGTTGAGCTGAGGTTTTTGGTTCTTCAGACACGGTGCAAACAGTCCTAGAAAAGGTCACTTTCCCTATCTAAATAACACACAACAGGTGGGGAACAGCAACCCCCCTCTCATCCGCTCTAAATATTAGTCTTTAGATAGATGAAAAAATTTTCTCCTATTTAGTAGGTTGAGGGTTACATGCAAGCCTCTTTAACAGGTTGTTGCCACTGATAGGATAATAGGCTCCTAGTTCATTGTTACTAGGGGCTTGTTTTACGTTTCCTAAAAATATAAATACCCCTGCTTATCGCAGGGGTAAGGCCAACTGATAGGACAGCAAGCTAATATCCGAATGTAAGAGTATTTTCAATATTTATCCCCTACTTTAAGAGGTATGTCTAAATGTATAGGGAGTAGGGAATCCGGAACAGGGAACAGGGAACAGGGAATTGGGAAAGTGAATCTCTTTGATGAGTAATTTGCCTAAGTTCTGAGCTGCATAACCTCTCAAGGCTCAGAGATACATATTCAACAAACACGCTCAAGGACTCTTGTTCTCCAAAACAAGAGTAGACGGCAGTCATACCGTTATCTAGTTTAAGACGCTACAACTATGTTTCCCACTCTGGTGTAGCCGACTCAACGTGAAAGGTATGACTCTAAACCCATGCCGTGGAGTATCGGCATCCCAGAGGAGAGGTTAGGTATGTTCCCCATTAAGCGGCGCAAGTTTTTGCAACTCGTCGGCTCTTCCACTTTGGCAACGTTGGCTTTGAGTCAGTTCAACCTACAGCAGCAGGGAAACTTTAATCGAGTTTTTGCCCAAAGCCTACCACGCAAACTTGCCTTACTTGTTGGTATTAATGATTATGCCGATAGTGGCAGACTTGCTCCTTTGCAGGGGTGTATTACAGATGTTGAATTGCAGCAGCAGCTACTGATTCACCGCTTTGGCTTTAATCCTATAGATATCCTGACGCTAACTAATGCTCAAGCAACGCGGCAAGGTATCTTAGAGGCGTTTGAAGAACATTTAATTCAGCAAGCACAGCCTGGAGACGTAATCGTATTTCACTTTTCCGGATACAGCTGTTTTGTTGCTGACCCAGATTGTGACTTTCCTGATTGTCTCCTGAATACTCTAGTTCCTGTAGATAGCACAGTGCAACCTGATGGTTCTGTATCGGATATCGCGGGAAATACCCTGTGGCTGCTACTCGCTGCCTTGAACACGGAAAATGTCACGGTTGTTATTGATGCGAGTCATTCTGGTGGTTTCACTAGGAGTGATGTCGGTTCTTCTTCATCTAGTATTTCTAAACCTATCGGAAAAACTCGCGATCGCACTTCGCTTAAAATCAGTACTCAAGAGCAAGCTTATCAGCAACAATGGCTAAAGCGGTTGAGTCTATCTCCATCAGAGTTTAAAGAACGTCGGCAAGCTGGGATTGCCAAGGGGATGTTGCTAACTGCCAGTCAGCGAGGGCAACTTTCATCTGAGGGGGGGTTCAATGACTTTTATGCGGGAACATTTACGTATCTTTTAACGCAGTACCTGTGGCAGCAACCGGGGAATGAACAGGCGAGAAATGCATTTGCCAATATTGTTCGTGGTGTTACACCTCTCTCCTTTACCGCTCAAATCCCTCAACTAGCCATTAAACCCAACAGTGGGAATGAATTGCGACCTATCTATTTTCTAGAACGACGAACACCGCCAGCCGAAGCTGTGATTACTCAAGTTGAGGGTGAAAAAGTAAAGTTGTGGCTAGGTGGAATTGAGCCGAAGAGTTTACTGGCATTTACCCAAGGCGCGATGCTGACAATTATCGATAACGCAGGTAAAGAGCAAGGGCTGGTGCAGTTAGAATCTTGCCAAGGATTAGTGGGAGTGGGCAAAGTTTTAAAGGCAACTCCCAACAAGGTTCAAGTTGGAGCTTTATTACAAGAGCGTATTCGCGGCATACCTGATAATCTAACTTTACGCCTTGGTCTTGACCCCTCCTTGGGTAATAATTTGGCTCAAGTGCAAAAAGCTTTACAAGAGGTAAAATTTATCGAAGTCTTGCCTTTAGAAGATGAGGTTGACTATATTCTAGGTCGGATGAATGCTGCCTATTCATTCTCACAAAAAACAGCACTTACCCCAGTTGGTAGTATTGGTTTATTTCTTCCCCGACGGGTGATCGTTCCTGGTTCTTTTGGAGCAAGTGGCGAAACAGTAATGGATGCGGTTAAACGCCTCCAGCCTAAATTCAAATCTCTGCTGGCAACCCGTGTTGTGAAATTAGCACTCAATTCCAATTCGTCGCGGCTGAAGGTGACAGCGTGGATGACGCGGGAAGATAATACTCAAGACATGATTGCTAATGCTTTTGCTTTGCGGGGTTCTAGTAAAAAGTCAGTGCCAGGACAGGCAAATACTTTTGGTTTCGGGACTTCTGGAACTGCACCCGTCTTACCAATAGCAACCTACGTACAGTTACATATTGCCAACCATGAAAGCTATGTTCTTTATTGCAGCATTTTAGTCATTGACTCCAGTAGGGAGATATCCGTTATTTTCCCCAATAAATGGGCGGCAACAGAAGATATTACACGGGTAGAGGCAGGGCAAACTCTACTAATCCCGGACTCCAACAAAGACAATTTTCGCCTCGTTACTCAAGAGCCTAAAGGAGTAGCAGAAGTTTTGATTATTGCGAGTCGCAAACCCCTACGAAAAACGCTGTTGTCTTTACGTGCGATCGCATCACGAGGAGGACTGCATGGCGGCCCCATTGCCTTGGATGCGCCTGATGATCCCACGAATGTCATCGCTAACCTGCTTGATGACTTGGATGCAGGGAATGAGACGAATAATGCGATCGCAACTACCAATAACCCAGGCGTTCACCATCTCGATACCACTCAGTTAGCAGTGCTGTCCATTCCGTTTGAGGTGATTTGAACTCCGTCAATGAGGCTTTGAACTCCGTGAATGAAGCTCTGAACTCCATTAATGAGCATCTACAACTCCATTAATGAGGCTTTGAACTCCATTAAAGAAGCTCTGAACTCCATTAATGAGGTTTTGAACTCCGTGAATGAAGCTCTGAACTCCATTAATGAGCATCTACAACTCCATTAAAGAAGCTCTGAACTCCGTGAATGAGGCTTTGAACCCCATTAATGAGCATCTACAACTCCATTAATGAGGCTCCAATACTTAATCGCGAGTGAATAGGGTAGGTTAAACGTAGCCGTAACCTGCCACACCACCGTTTCTGCTAAGTTTTTGTTGCATAACCTCCCACGCTTGAGAGATGTAGCTCAAAAATACAAGCAAGTTGGCGACTCGCACGGGTGTAAAGATTCTGTCATGCCTCAATCTTTGAAGTCTCTCAGCCTTGTAACTGTTACG
>JBFLZA010000650.1:0-5191 GCA_040756535.1 Cyanobacteriota bacterium | reverse complement strand
CTTCCGCTTCCCTCCCATAAAGTTTTTCGGGAATCACAAAGCGCTCAGAAATATCCCTTTCTCCCAATGGGAACTGATTAATGTTGCCTTTCTCTTGCCATTGTTGCCAACATATTTCCAGGTCGTAGCGCAGTCCAAAGGCAGTTTGATAGCGTTCCTCGGCGGTTTTGGAGAGCAATTTCATAATGATGTCATTCACCATTACCGGGATAGCAGGATTCACCTCAATGGGAGGGGTGGGTTTCTGGGCAATATGGCAGTGGATTAATTCGAGTGGGTCATTTGAGACAAAAGGTACCTTCCCGGTAAGTAGTTCGTAGAAGGTCACGCCTAGGGAGTAAAAATCTGTGCGGTAATCAATCCCTCGATTCATCCGCCCAGTTTGTTCTGGGGACATATAAGCCAGTGTCCCTTCGAGGACGTTAGGGCTAAGGCTCTCCTGGTTCTCTCTGGGTAAGAGGGAGGAAATACTAAAGTCAATTAATTTGATTTGTTTCGTATTCGGGTTAATTAAAATATTGCGGGGTTTGATATCTTTGTGAATAATCCGGTTGCGGTTCAGCCCTTCTAGCGTTTGGGTTATCTGAATCGCCAATGGAAAAAAGTCGTCTAAGCTCAGCTGTCTGTTGACGATGTAATCAGATAGGGAAATGCCGCCACCATCTTCCATTACCAAGGCAAAACCTTTGCGGTAGTTTAGGAGTGCAATGGATTTAACAATTCCTGCGAGGTCTAGGTTTTTGGTAATGGTGTATTGATTGCGGAACTGTACTAGTTCATTGAAGGTAGGATACTCACTCTTGAGCAGTTTGACGATAACAGGTTTTTGATCCCAGGAACGCTGTCCTCGATAAACCATTGTTTTAGAGCCATCATAGATTTGAGTGAGAATCTGGTAGCCAGGGATGGTAATCATAGTTAGATTTGACTCAAAGTAAAGAGTTTGTAGCCTTACTGCAGCTTGATGGCATTAAAGATTACTGGGTGAAAGTTTTGCCAGGTAAGGAATTGGGATTGGAGATTGGAAATTTCTTTTTAAGAAATGAATTTTAGGTGCGACAAATTGGAGAAAGTCTGTTCATATAGAGTGACTGCTGCCAATCCAGCGAGGATAAATACAGCAATCCCCAGAAAGCTGGGGATGCATGGAGTAAATTCGTGAGGAATGACAGAGGGAAGGGTGAGATTTGCAGGGAAACCTCATTGCTATAAGCGTTTGTCAATAAGTCGTTTATCAATCGGATTGGCACGGTTATGATCGCGGTATGTGACGGATTTATGCTTAGACTGGTGATGCACCGCAATCGATAAATTTAGTTAGCATTTTAAGCTACCAATAAACCTGAAACTACTCGTTTGATTAACACCCAGTAGTGATAGTCTTTTGCTACATGTTGACTACTATCGACACCCTGGAAAACGGGCTGATTTTATCGGTCTATAGTTAAAATCTTTCTCTTGCATTATACCTTAATCAGGGAATTATTTAAAAATTTTAATAATATGCAAAATGTCAAGATTGTACATTATTAGTCTTCTTGTTTAATGTCTCTCCAGAGTTAATAGGCGGCTGGTAAATCAAAAGGAATGAGGAGAAACACTCGCCCTGTGAGGGCTGGTGCCGGACTCAGGTAAGATAGGTAGGGATAAAGCGGGAGACGATCGCTCTTGAGTTGTTTTGTCGCACCCAACAGACGCACTTGCAGGTCAAGGAGAAAAGGTTGTGAAACCAGCAGTTGTTGAGTTATTGCCGTTTTGCCGTCGGATTTTAGGACGCTTGCGTGGACTCTGGGTGATTTTGCTGTCATCACTACTGCTTTCTGGCTGTGTCCAATATGATGTGGGAGTGAACTTTGAGGGTCAGCATCACGGTGCGATCGTACAGCACATTAAGCTGGGGGAACAGTTAACCAGCTTTAGCAATGAGCAAGCTACTGAATGGCTCAGAAGCATTGAACAGAGGGCAAGGCAGCTTCAGGGGAAAACCAATCGTCTGTCTGACGAGGAAATTGTGGTGACGATTCCGTTTAACAACGGCCAGGAATTGGAATCTAAGTTTAACCAGTTTTTCAATCCAGTCGATCAGAAAAAATCCTCGTCTGGGAGCAGTGAAGCGGTTGATTTACCTCAGTTAGAATCTAAGCTGCATATCGATCAAGGCAACTTTCTGTTGGTGCAGCGCGATCGCTTAAGTTATGATTTGGATCTGCGATCGCTCGGTGTTCTCTCCTCCAAAGGTAATGTAATCGTCAGCCCCAATACCCTACTGGATTTGAAGTTTAGCTTGGAGGCTCCTTGGGGCGCACGCAGTATTGAGAAGGCGGAAAATGCCATCCATCCCGAAGTGTATGATGATGGACATCAACTGGTGTGGACACTGCAACCGGGTCAGTTAAACCATATAGAGGCGGTGTTTTGGCTTCCTAGTCCTCTGGGGGTTGGTACTTTAGCGATCGCGTTATTTATACTGGGTGGTTTCTACTTGAAGTACAAGTCGTTTCCTTGGCAAGTGAGCCAACCCACTACACCTGCTACCTTATCCAAGGTGCAGCAGTAAAAGCAGCGATGATTGTATAGCAATTCCTCAAACCCTTGCGTCGATACATTTCAGGCGCAAGGGCAAGAGTTACCACAAAAGCACAATACATTCAGTTCAGCTTGAGGTGAAACTGTGTTTCTTCAGGTTCGCTTGAGGAAGGAGGGATTCCCTTTCCCCTGCTACCTTTACGTACAGAGGAAGTCGGTTGTACATTCATCGGTTTCAAGCGCTACGCTAAATCTTTTCCCCAAGTCAATCTTCGTTACCTCCCGGCTAATCAAAGGAGTCAGTTGGGGTTGTTCACGTTGGTGCTTATGCAAGAGGTTGATTTGCTCCAAGACTATTCCAAATTCATCAATCGTCTCGGCATTGAGATTAATTTCCCAAAGAAAAGGCCGAACTCTATCTTGGGTTATTTCTGCGGGTTCCCAAATCTTGAGGCTGTATCCTGATTCAGTTTTGGTAATGGCGTGAAGGATTTGCATCTACTTAATGTTTATCTTTGCTAACAAGCGAGACTTTTTGGGAGTAGATTTGCCTACAGAAATGCGCGTGGGTGGATAAACAACCCTAGAGGGGTTGGATGTATTTTAATCAGGACTGACGAAATCGGCTACCAGTACGTTAGCTGGACAGTACTTGGAAAAATCTTAATAAATTATTTTTCCACTCTTCTCAAATTGTCTTGTTTTCCAATGCCTATTGCTTCAGCAATATATCTGAATTTTTTTACGCTAATTCGCTGAAAAAGTTTGTAGACAAGTAGCTACTGTTTGTGTTAATTCTTCTTCTCTAAAACCGCTTTTTATCACTATCACTAAAGAATAATTATGTGGAGACTGTCTGAAATCTTCAGTACTGAATCCGGTTCTGGAGCTATCTATTTTATCGTGAGGTGAAGGGTACCAGCAAGTTGCAATCATTTTTTTCTTGCACCCTTACCAACAAAGCTTTCATATCAAATCCGCTTTTATAACCCCTCTTTCAATACAAGTGATTTTTCTCCCCCAGCCTCCGGGAGCTCCCCCAGCTTCCCCAGTTTTCTTAAAAAGGGGTATTTAACCCGGATTTGGTATTATATGTAGGGTGGGCACTACACTTTAACGCTAAAATCAGTTTTTTAACTTTTGTAGGCTGCTGCCCACCCGAAAGATTTTGAGAATAGTACAAGATGTCAATTAAAACATTAACGCCTAGCTGCTGACATTTCCTTGAGTAGCCGCAACTGATGTTTCAACTATTGGAGGCTTTACTCCTTGAATAATCAAAACAGAACAGGGAGCATAATGAAGGACATAGTTACTGACGCTTCCTAACAGAACTTCTGATAGACCCCTGTGACCTCGACGGCCGACAACAATTACATCAGTTCCCCAGTTGCTGGCTACCTCACAAATCTGTAACCCTGGGTCTCCAAGCTTGCAATCGAATTGTGCAGGACAATTCTTCGAGTTTGCCTCCTGGCAATAAGTCCTTAACCAGCTATGAACATTCTCAATTTCTTGCTGAAGACGATCTCGCTGGCTATGATGGAAGGCTCCGTACATGTCCACATCGGCTATTGTCCCAATGAAAGGAGCCCACTGTCCCTCACTGACCCAGCTAAGACTGTGAAACAACAGCAGGTGGCTGCCCTCTTTTTGGGCTATCTCAAGAGCTTGTTCAAATACCACCTGAGATTGAGGGGATTGATCGAGCGCAACCAGAATTTTTTTGAAAACCATAATCTTTCCCTCCTAAGGAAGGAATCTACTACTAGGATAACTTGTTGGTCATTAGTCTTGAACGATACGCAATATCTTGACGGCATACCGCAAGTAACCCTGATTCTACAGATTGCACTTAGCTGTTAGTTAGGTCGGTTCAATCCTCAATACCTCTGCGAGTATGTGATTATCAAAACTGTTCGTTAAAGGAGTGATATTGAAAAAAATAAAAATGCAACTATCCTCAATTGGACAGTTACAGCCGTCTGAATTGCTGTTGCCTACTTGCTTTCTTCTAGAACGCTAAGGCTCTTCAGGATGTACCTGTAAGACTTGCACAATAGGCTTCAGGATTCACTAAATGCTCTCTTAGATGTACCAGCGGCTTACTTAATATTCATAATCCCCTAAATTTGCTTTTGTTGATAGATTTTGTAAAATTCTTTTACCAATTTCTCAAGCAAAAGCCTGTTGCTCGACGCAATTGCTACATATTAATCAAAAATCATTAAAAAGCTTAACATTTATACCATTAAAAAAGAGGTGCAATCGCATAGCGCAGCAAGGCAGAAATTACCTTCAGTGTTGGGAAGGCTAAGTTTGTTCAGGGACATAGCCCTAAGGTAGGGACACGAGAGCTCATGCCCCTACACAAAACCTGCAACAGAATCGAAACGAGATTGCTGTAAACCTTGTATCACACTGTCTATCAAGTCACCCGTGAGTAGAGCTGACTTAGTGAAGGGGAATGAAGCCTAGATTTCCTGAATCTTCGATTTGGCGATCGCTAACGGAATTGCTATCCGACTTGTTCTGCTCTCTCACTAATGTCCATTCTCCCTTGATGTAGTTCAAATCTTCTGGCTTAACGACATAGTTTTCGACGTAACCGCAATTGACACAAGCATAAGTATCTAGATAAGCGTAGCGATTGCCAAAGTTTCCA
>JBFLZA010000649.1:0-5199 GCA_040756535.1 Cyanobacteriota bacterium | reverse complement strand
ATGACGCGGGAATCCCTGTCTACACCAACCAAGTGAGTTTCAGTCCCCTTGCGGGGATTAGTTCAGCGGAAAGCTGGGCAGATGCCTCCGGAGCCAAGTACGTAAGGTAGTTGTTTCAGTCCCCTTGCGGGGATTAGTTCAGCGGAAAGTGATTTAGCTGCTGAGGAAAAACAGGAGCTTGATGGTTTCAGTCCCCTTGCGGGGATTAGTTCAGCGGAAAGCGAAGAAGAGGTACTTACGATTTCCAAGTGCATTGAAGTTTCAGTCCCCTTGCGGGGATTAGTTCAGCGGAAAGTTGAATATTATAAGCGTTTAGCGGCTGACCCTGAAACGTTTCAGTCCCCTTGCGGGGATTAGTTCAGCGGAAAGTCCGATATCTCCCCTAATCGACAAGCTAGAAGCAGTAACGTTTCAGTCCCCTTGCGGGGATTAGTTCAGCGGAAAGTCCGCCATCTGAAACCAAGACTAGCTGGTAGTTCTGAGAGACATTTTGGCAAGTCTCTCTTTTGACCTCATTTCCACCCCACTTATTGCCAGCTCTTCTCAACAGTGAGGCGACTGAAAATTTTGAAACTCTTTAATTGTCAAGGTTCTGAGGATTTTGGCAAGACCCCTCGGAAATTCGACCCCGCTTCGACTTGCCAAAAATAGCTTATCACAGGCTAGATGATAATTGTCTCATCTTTACGAGGTTGTTGAGAACCGTAAGTGAGGGTGCGCTTCACTGCCCCTGCATCCAACACATATACTCGCACCGAATCCTCCTGGGGCTTAATCAACTTCTCAATCGAGATTTGCAGCTTAGCCCACTGCATCGCCGTCAGAAAGCATTCAAATACCGAATATTGCGTCCACTTTCCATAACCAGACAACAGCTTATGCAGCCGTGTGCGCCGTTTATTCCCAGCTTTTGAATCGGGTACATCATAGATTATCAGGTAAAACAGAGTATTTTTCATGGTTCATGGTTCATGGTTCATAGTTCATGGTTCATGGTTCATGGTTCATGGTTCATAGTTCATGGTTCATGGTTCATAGTTCATGGTTCATAGTTCATAGTTCATGATTCATTGGTGATTGAGGCGTTTAATGAGAAGACCAAACGAAAGAAAACTTGCAGGTTTATCAATGAGCTGAAAAACTAGCCAATCAAATCCTAGACATTGTTCAAGACAAAGCTTTCAATGAGCAATGAGCAATGAACCATCAGCAATGAACTCATCGCAATGAACTCATCGCAAGACCAAAGGCTTGTAGGGAACACCCTCTTGTAGGTGACGACTCAATAGCCGTGCTTGTAACTCAATAGCCCGTCGATAAGTACAGCGATATTCAAAAACCGGATGCTTAAATTCGTCATTCATCTTGCGCTCAAACGCTTGCAGAAACGTCTTGCGTCCCGACTCCGACAAACGGTAAGCCCCCAAACTTTCCGTAAAATCCTCTGGCTGAAGTTCGCGATGATTCAAGACTGATAAAACTATATTGTCCGCCACCAACGGCCGGAACTCCTCCATGAGGTCAAGTACCATTGATGGCTGTCCGTGATGTACCTCGTGCAGATAACCAATATAGGGGTCTAACCCCGCTAAGTGTACCGCCGCCGTCACCTGCACCCGCAACAGTCCATAGGCAAAACTCAACAGCGAGTTAACTGGATCAGTGGGAGGACGGCGATTGCGTCTTTTAAATGACCAGGGTTCTTTTAATAAAGCATCCCAACAAGCAAAATAATCCTTGGCTGCCAATCCTTCCACACCTCGCACCTGGTCGAGGGTAGTTTGCTGTTTGACCAGTTTTTTGTGAGACTTAAGAGGATTATCTGTCATTTTGTGTCGGTACAAAGCCGCATACTGGTTCTGGATTTTGGCAAAAACGATCGCTTTTACCAACTCCAGCCGCCTTTGAGTATCGTGATAAAGGGCATACTGCGCCAACCGTAGCGGCCCATTGCGAGAATATCCGGGTAAAGCGCTACCGAGATACTTACCAAACTCAGAAAGGTAGTGAATCGGCATCCCCAATTCCAGCGCATAAACCAACGCATCTCCCGTCACTTGGGGATTACCCATCAACACCACCTGTTCCACCGTTTGCGCCGGGACAGACTTTTTCTTCCAAGTCCCATCCTCCTGCTTGAGTGCTACAGTAAACGCTTCATAGGTTTTACTTAAAACCGCATCAGGCTGCATGACATAAAGTACAGACATTTTAAAGGCTCTCCTGTAACAGATGTTTCATTTCAAACGGCAGGCAAATGCCAATCAAGCTACAGGCCTGACATTTCTTGGCATGGTCAATAGGCAACGGCATTGTTCCTTGTGCGGTGAGGTGTGCTGATGCGATCGCATTTTCTGTTGCCGCACGCAGTTGGGGGGTAAAGTTCACCCTCTGTCGCCGTCGATTGCCGTGGTAAAAAATCTCTCCATAAGTAATGCTGCATCCCAGGCGTTCTTCCAAACACAAAGCAGCGGCACACAGTTGAAAATGGTCATTGAGATGCTGCGCCATCTTGCCCTTTTTGTATTCCACCGGGACTAATTCACCGTCTCGTGCTTCAACCGCATCAATGATGCCACTGACAAAAAGGCGATCGCTCCACACCCACTGCTGCTGATAAATTAAGGTGTCACCCTCAACGTTAATTTCCTCCTCATTAATATTGCGGTGGAGATGGCGTCCCAAGAGAATATGCTCGTTATCCTCCATTTCTCCTAATTGGTATTCCAGATAGAACCGACGCGGACAATATTCCCAAGCATTGAGATAAGCCAGGGGGAGATAGTTTTCTGCCATGGTTTAGTCAGAAAATAATGGGACAAGGAGGACAAGGAGGACAAGGAAGACAAGGAAGACAAGGAAAACAAGGAAGACAAGGAAGACAAGGAAGACAAGGGAGGAGTTTGAGGTGGGTAAAGAGTCGTTTAAGAGTCATGAAGATTTGGCGATATTTCAGTTAGCGTTTGATACAGCTATGAAAATCTTTGAACTCTCCAAAAAATTTCCTGTAGAAGAACGATATTCGTTAATTGATCAAATTCGTCGTTCATCTCGTTCTGTCTGTGCAAATTTGGCTGAGGCTTGGAGGAAGCGTAGATACAAAGCTGCTTTTATTGCCAAATTAAACGACTGCGAAGCGGAAGCAGCAGAAACTCAAGTATGGATAAAGTTTGCTGTCAAATGCTCCTATCTAGATATAGACCAAGGAAGAGAACTATACGGCACTTACAATCAGATTCTGAGTGGTCTAGTAAATATGATTAACAATCCGAATAAATGGATTATCGGCGAGTAAAAGAGACTCTTAAAGACACTAAATAGGCAAAAAGCGATAATTTTGAGCTACATCTCACGCCAATTGTCCTCCTTGTCCTCCTTGTCCCCCTTGTCCTCCTTGTCGCCTTGTCCTTTAGTGACTCCGCAAAACTGTTTGCCCCATTCCCATCCCGGTTTTGCGTCCAACTCCAGCAAATTTGGCAAAATGAGCGAGAGTCGTGGCAATTTTGGCTTGTTCAAAATCTGGAAATTCATAGCGCACCCATCCAACAGTGCCGATTTCTGCCCCACCCTTTAAGTAAAGTGCTTGGGTTTTGAGTTCATAGGCACAAGTGAGTCCCTGCCATTCGAGTTCAGGCAACTCAAGGGTAGCTGGGGCAAAAGCATTCCATCGACGCAGCAGACTGCCAAAAACGAGTTCTGGTAAAGGAAAAGGTTGGATACGTTGACCTTGCTTAAAGCTAGTTGGGGAAAGAAACTGGAGTTCAATTATCTTTTGCGGCGGAACTTGGGTGAGAGTTTCAAAGCTACTGGTATGCAAAAACTCAACCCACTTACCCAACCGACAGGGACTATCAGTTAACGTAATTTCACTTCCAAGGTCTTGACTGATGCCCCAAAGTATGGGTGCTAGCAGTTCCTTTTGCAACAGCCCAATCTTCAAGTACGCCTTTTGCCTCAAGACGTTTTGGATAGCCACACAGAAGGGAAGATTGTTTTGTTGATGCAATTGCTCTGCTAGAACCGAATCAGCCAATCCAAACCAGCGAAAGCACAGGGCGTGAATCGCTCTTCCAAAATTGGTAGGGAGGGGTTGTATTGAAAAAATCGGAATTTGGAGGATGTGCAAGTCCTGAGAATCGACTTCAACTCCTGTCAAGTCATAACTTTTTTTCTGCCATTCTACCGTTGTTTTCTGGCTAATTTGCTCGCAAAGACGCTCTATTAGTGTGGGATAATGTTCAGGATGGGGTAATGCTGCCATTATCCGGGTTGCGCCGTCCCGTTGGCGTTGCGGTATCCAAGCAGTAGTATGTTCCCACTCAGGCAACCACTCCGCTAAAGGCGTTGACTTCGCATCTGTTGGCGATCGCAGCACCACACTCAATCCAGCAATTCCCGGTTTAGATTCGTTGGTAGAAGTCATAACGCGCACCACTTGCCATTAGTTCAAGAGGTAAAAACCCAGGTTTTATAATTCGGTCTTTGTTCAGTTGAGCTTTCTGGGTGGAAAAGGGATTAATTTTGGAAAAGGTGCTTTTCTCCCCCAAGTCATCCATCGGTTGAACCGTGAAACTTTGATGGGAATTGGGTTGCCATTGGGGTTGGGGAGTTTGCACAGTTAAGGAGGGTAGATATTGGAAAAAGCAGCCGCGTTTGCCAAAGTAGTTAATCTGAGCAAACAATTGTTTCAACTCTGGAGAGTGCTGAGTCGGGCCACAGCAAATCTGTAAAGTTCCCTCCAGATGCACCCACTCCCGAAATACAAAACCATCCTGCATCGGGGAAATGGGGGGAGGTTCTTTATTATTGGCTTTGCGGTAATCTTTATCTGCTTGTTGGTTCCAGTAACGGAGTTTGTAGCTGTTGCGATTTACCACCAAACGTTCGGGAGGTTGAATGTAGATTTGCAAGTCGCGAATCCAGGTAAATTGGTGGTTAATCCAGGTATCAAAATCAGTTTGATGCAAGTGTCCTTGACTTTCCAGCAAGATTTTCAACAGTGCCATTTTGATGGCGTATGGAGTCGGGACTAAGTTTGACCGCGCCGCCATGCTGGTGGCATCGGAACGTTTGAGGGAGAATAGACTCACTGGTTGGTAGCTGACATTGAGGTATAAGGGTTCATTGTTCATTGTTCATTGTTCATTGTTCATTGTTCATTGTTCATTGTTCATTGTTCATTGTTCATTGTTCATTGTT
>JBFLZA010000648.1:0-5213 GCA_040756535.1 Cyanobacteriota bacterium | reverse complement strand
ATAAACTACCCAGACCTACTGCGTTGAGGTCTGGGTTTTTGCATCCAGACCAGTAGATTTGGATTTTTGGCGCTTCATCTGCCCTAGTTGCTTCTGGCTTCCTGCAAGCTTGCGCTTACGGGTGTCAGAAGTAGAGCTAGCGGCATCAGCGTCTACGAGGCTCGTTTCAAACCCCGGCAATTTACCCTGTGACCATAAAAGCATTACAAGCGCTGCTGCTAAGTCTCTGTCCAACGTAAAACCACACGCTCCACACCGATGAACTCTTTGATCTAATGTTTTCTTGCGCTGATTTCCGCAATTGGGACAGGTTTGGGATGGTTTTACTGTGCGTGTTGGTACTTCAACGAACACGCCGCCTGCTTCGAGCACTTTGTACTCGATAGCGGCGCGTAGCATCCCCATTCCTACATCTAGGATGGATTTGTTTAGACCTGCTTTGAGTTTTTTGCGCTTGCCTTTTTTAGCCTTACGGGTCATCTTTGATACTTCTAGTTTTTCCGTAGCGACGAAGCTATTACAGCCAACAATGTCTGACGCTACTTGATGAACCCAATTAGAGCGTTGATTGGCAACCTTACGAGTTACCTTACTGATTCTTGATTGGGTTTTCTTCCACCTGCTAGAAGCTTTCTGTTTTTTCCTTCTGTTGGGTGCAACTTTACGACGTTTACCTTGGGAAAGTTTCTTGATTTGCACTTCCGCATTGCGTAGAAACTTGGGCGCTTCTACAAAGGAGTGATTCTCGCCGTCGGTGATTGCCAATGCTGATTTACACCCCATATCAATGCCAACAGCACCCAAGTCGGTTGGTCTTGCTGCAACCTGTAATTCGGTCAATTCAACGGTAATACTTGCGTACCATTTACCATTTCGATAAACAAGGGTGCAAGTTGTTGGAGTTCCCCAAATCCGGGCTTTACCGCGCATCTGGATAGAACCAATTTTGGCTAAATCCAGGTAACCCTTGTCACCTGTTGTCTGCGTTTTCCAGCCTGTTTTGCTGGGGTAAGTCCAGCCTGAGTAATGGCGAATTGACTTGTATTTAGGACGTTTACCCAACCCCTTAAACCACCGCCCAAACGCATAATCAACACGCTTTAACGTGGCTTGTAGAGTCATGCAGTTGCACTCTTTATACTCTGTCCAAACTTCCTTAAAAGCTGGCATTGAGTTCTGTTGCTCGAAGTAATCAACCCGATGCCCAAACTTTTGGTATTGGGTAAACCGATTAGACACAGCCGCGTTGTACAGCTCTTTGTGCAGCTTCCGGTGATACCGCAATATCTGCTCTTGCTTTTTATTGGGGTATAGCCGGAAAGTTACACGTCTGACTGGCATTTGCTGTTTCCTCCTGTTAGGCTCACTATAGATTGTTCAACTGGGGGTATGTCAAGTGCAAGCAAGGAAAGGTTCTCACTCCGTTTTCTCTGTTCAACTGCATATGGTATTTGTAACGAAATATCGGCGTCAGGTCATTACTTCGGCAATGCTGGAAAGACTTAGAGAGATATTTGCCAATATCTGCGTTAAAACGAAATGTCAGCTTACCGAGTTTTCCGGGGAAGCTGACCATGTACATTTATTGGTAGACTTTCACCCAGACAATCGTTTATCAGCTTTAATTGGCAGCATGAAATCGGGTTCGAGTCGAATCATTCAAAAAGAGTTTGCTGATGAATTGTTTAAGGTTTACAAGCAACCCGCCTTTTGGTCAAGTTCCTATTACGTGGCATCTACTGGCGGCGCACCTATCGAGAGGGTTAAGGCTTACATCAAATCTCAGGAAGTCCCGCAAGAGTAACCGCAAATCTCCGTCCCTACGATTTGCCGCTATCCCTCCCCAGGTTGCTAACGCTGAACCTGGGGACTCTCGCGTTCACGTTGATTTCAGATACAATCAACCTTCAAAATGTAAAGCCTCAAATGGAGTTAACCTGCTGCACTAACTTGTGTCTGTTTGGGTGTATTGGCCCGAACTGTTTCCGTGGTTTCCCCTTCGGTCATCGGCATAAACTCAATGTGATTGATCAGTGTGGTCACGAAGGCAAAGAGCAAGAAGGGCAGAGACAGCACTAAAATTAGCCCGACAGTAGCTAGGGCGTAAATTTGGCGTTCGGCACTCCAAAGCGCCAGTGCAGAGGCTAGTGATATAAAAATGACGATTAACCAAATTATGATTTGTGCATATATATCGCCAAAGCTTAAAGTGCAGACCATGCGATACTTACCGAATTTATCCATGATATCCCTCGAAACATTTCTTTAAAATTTAAGGATAAGCGCCTCAACCCAGTTTGGAGGATTTTTCAATATTTTTTAAAAGATTTGCAAGATTAGTTTACATTTAATCTCTCTTTTACTCATAAAAGGCCCAAATTAAGCTATTGGATAAGACCGATTATGCTGTCATTGCCAATCAAAAAATCTCGCCTCTCTTTAAGAATAAATGTAACGGAATTAACAAATTCTCTAATCGCTGATGAGGTTAAATTTACAGATTGTAATACCAAGACTACTATTGGCGATCGCCTAGCTAATTGTCGTTAGGCAAGTAACAATCTGTAATCACGCCTTCACATAACTTGGCAGGTGGGAATGTTGAATTATGTTAATACTTGATGATTGCTTGACTAATGAGTAGAAATCCCACGGCTGTAGAAGTCGTGGGATTGAAGTCGTGGGATTAGTGAACGTTATGCTGTTTTTCCTTTTGAACCAGTACTAGTCGCTGATTTGCTCTTGGTACTAGTCGAGGTTTTTGCCTTTTTCGTCGTCTTACTGCTAGATGATTTTGTTGCTGACTTACTCGAACTCGTTGACTTACTCGACTTACCCGATTTCTTGCTCGATGCCTTCGCAGCTAAAAGCTCTAGCGCGGTTTCTAGTGTGATATCTTCTACCGATTCCCCTTCAGGAATCGAGGCATTAGTCTTCCCGTGCTTCACATAGGGACCATAGGGACCATTGTAGATATTCACCGGTTCGCCATCTTCGGGATGGGCCCCCAGTTCTCGTAGGGGAGCCTTGGACTTACTTGTGCCGCTACTGCGTCCTTTCTTTGGCTCAGACAAAAGTTCTAATGCACGTTCGAGTGGAATTGTCAAGATATCGTCACCTGCTTTAAGCGATCGATACTCTTTGCCCTCCTTACCGAGGTCGTGAACGATGTAAGGGCCAAACCGCCCCAGTCCCGCCTGAATTTTGCCGCCACTAGCTGGGTGAACCCCTAAGTTACGGGGTAAAGACAGTAAGCCTACCGCCATTTCTAAGGTGACATCTTCAAGATTGACACCTTTGGGTAAAGAGGTCTGCTTGGGTTTTTTGTTCTCTTCAGATTTTTCACCCAACTGGACGTAGGGACCGTAAGGCCCAATCTTGGCATAAATAGGCTCCCCTGTTTCTGGATGCAGTCCGACTTTATCTGGGCCTTCCGTTTTTTGTCGCAGCAGTACTTCCACCTGTTCAGGGTCGAGTTCAGCTGGAGTTACGTCTTTGGGGATCGAAGCCGTCACGGTGCCATCATCATTCTCAGCTTCGATGTAAGGGCCATACTTCCCAATCCGGACTTTGGCGTCTAAGTTCTCCAGTTCAACGGTACGGGCTTGATTGGGGTCAATTTGGCTCTCTTGCTCTTTAACTTGAGTTTCCAGCCCCTTTTCTCCCAGGTAAAATTCCCGCAGGTAGGGCAGCCAATCGGCTTCACCCGTGGAGATTTCATCAAGGGTTTGCTCCATATTCGAGGTGAAGCTGTTATCCACCAGATTGGGAAAGTATTTTTCCAACAAGCCGGTGACAGCAAAGGCGGTGAAGGTGGGAACTAAGGCGTTGCCCTGCATCTGGGCGTAGCCTTTGTCCAGAATTGTATCAATGATGCTGGCGTAGGTACTGGGACGCCCAATCCCTTCACTTTCGAGGGTTTTGACCAAAGACGCTTCGGTATAACGTGCGGGGGGTTGGGTTTCGTGGCCGTCCGCTTCCAGTTCCAGGCAGTTGGGATGGTCGCCTACCTTCAGAGGTGGCAAAATCACCTCTTGGTCTTCGAGGGCGGCATCTGGGTCATCAGACCCTTCAACATAGGCCCGTAAATAGCCGGGGAAGTCGATGCGCTTGCCACTAGAGCGAAAACCTGCTTCTTCGACTTGCAGTTGAACGGTGATTTGGGTTTGCCGAGAGTCTGCCATTTGACAGGCGACGGTGCGCTTCCAAATCAGGTCGTAAAGGGCAAGTTCTCGACCGCTCAAACCCGTTTCTTTGGGGGTGCGGAACGTGCTGCCGGCTGGGCGAATGGCTTCGTGGGCTTCTTGAGCACCTTTACTTTTGGTCGTGTACTGACGGGGTTGAGGGCTGAGGTATTGCTTACCGTACTTTTGCTCAACGCAAGAACGGGCGGCTGCGATCGCTTGCTCAGACAAATGCACCGAGTCTGTCCGCATATAGGTAATATACCCCTGCTCGTACAGACTTTGAGCCGTCCGCATTGTGTCACGAGCAGACAGACGCAATTTTCGGTTTGCCTCCTGTTGCAGCGTCGAAGTTGTAAACGGCGCAGCGGGTTTGCGAGTAACGGGACGTTCTTCAATGTCCGTCACCGTCCAAGGTTTATCAATCAGGCGCTCTCGCAGTTCTCTAGCTTCGGCTTCACTCAGCAGCCTCACCTGCCGACCTGCAATAATTTGACCCGTGTTGGCATCAAAGTCGCTACCCGTTGCTACCTTAACGCCAGCTAGAGCAACTAATCGTGAATCAAAGGACGTTTTCTCCTGCTCTAGGGTCGCCTTCAAATCCCAATAGCTACCTTGGCGGAACGCCCGACGTTGGCGCTCTTTACTTACCAGCAGGCGTACAGCGACCGACTGGACGCGACCTGCAGACAAGCCCCAAGCAATTTTCTTCCACAGTAGAGGAGAGAGGGTATAACCTACCAATCGGTCTAAAATCCGTCGAGTTTCTTGAGCGTGGACTAACTGCTCGTCAATATCGCGGCAATTTTTCAGCGCTTTTTTGATCGCTTCTTGGGTGATTTCGTGAAACACCATCCGCTTGGTGGGAACTTTCGGCTTGAGCACCTGAAGCAAATGCCAACTGATGCTTTCCCCTTCCCGATCTTCGTCTGTAGCGAGAATTAACTCTTTCGCATCTTTCAGAGCGTCTTTGAGCTGCTGAACAATTTTCTTTTTGTCTTTGGGAATGACATACAGGGGTTCAAAATC
>JBFLZA010000647.1:0-5217 GCA_040756535.1 Cyanobacteriota bacterium | reverse complement strand
CGATTAAGGTGAGGTTCTCTACGTTGTTTGTCAGGGTGTAGCAGACAGAAGAAGAAACCGTATCGGTGCCTGCATTGGCTTCCTCAGTTACACTGTCAGAGGCGCTATCGACGTAGTAGTAGTCGTTGCCATCGCCACCAGACATCGAGTCACTGCCAGTACCGCCATAGAGGGTATCGTTTCCTCCTTCGCCCTTGAGGGTGTCATTGCCATCTGCGCCGTATAGGTAATTGCCAGAGTCAGTACCAGTAATGACATTGTCGAGGCTGTTGCCATAACCGTAGTAAGCATTGCCAGTTAAGGTGAGGTTCTCTACATTGTTCCCTAAGGTGTAGGAGAAAAGCGAAGAATAGACCGTATCGGTGCCTGCATCAGCCAACTCAGTTACGCTGTCATAGTAGTTATCAACGTAGTAGAAGTCATTGCCCTCACCACCAGACATCGAGTCATTGCCGATACCACCATTGAGAGTGTCGTTGCCAGCACCGCCATTGAGGGTGTCATTGCCATCGCCGCCAGATAGGTCATTGTCGAAGTCATTGCCGTTAATAACGTTGTTGAGGCTGTTGCCTTGACCCTGAGAGGCAGAGCCAGTTAAGGTGAGGTTCTCGACGTTGTTGCCCAAAGTGTAGCTGATAGCGGAATAAACTGTATCGGTGCCTGCATTGGCATCCTCACTCACGCTGTCAGAGGCGCTATCGACGTAGTAGGTGTCATTGCCAGCACCACCAGACATTGAGTCATTACCAGTACCGCTATCTAAAACGTCATTGCCATCGCCACCAGATAGAGAGTCATTGCCATC
This sequence comes from Cyanobacteriota bacterium, assembly GCA_040756535.1. Lineage (GTDB taxonomy): Bacteria > Cyanobacteriota > Cyanobacteriia > Cyanobacteriales > Coleofasciculaceae > JBFLZA01. The sequence goes on along the minus strand of JBFLZA010000647.1, from coordinate 4,412 downwards.
GCCACCAGATAGAGAGTCATTACCAGATCGGCCAGACAGAGAGTCATTCCCATCGCCGCCACTTATGGTGTCATCACCATCGCCACCACTTACGGTGTCATTGCCCTCACCAGCGCTTGCATCAAGCCTATCAAAGAGCAATGGGTACAACGCATGGGTCGTTAAGTCGAAGAGATTGTCACTAGAATTGCCGTAATAGTTGTAAATAGCCATTTTCAATTACTCCTAAATGTTAAGTAGATTGTGAACTTCACGAGAAAGCTGCTGCACGAACCCGTCAAACGTTGAGTTCTACTGTGCAGAACGATTGATTAACCTCTTACGAGGTTTTCACCGTAGCGAAGGATTGATAGTCGGTATTTCTCAGACCATTAGAGAGAAATGTCCTAAAGAAAGTTTGCACCTTTAACTCCGTCAATACCACCGAAGATTAGGAGCTTAAGACGAACTTAAAAATTTCTTTTAGTAATTTTCTCTTGCATCGTTCCAGAGGGGAGTTTAAGCTGCCGAAGATTTGAGCAACAATCACCGTTAAACTTCCTTTAAATGAGGAAAAGTTCCTTATATTCAAAACAACAATTTTATTTTTCTGAATAAAATTATTCAGATATCATACCCTTCAGGCACAACGAACAATGAATAGCTGTTTCCCCCATCTCCCCATCTATTTTCAAGCTATTTTCCTATAAGAATTGGAGTCGTGAGCCAGAAGTCAAGAGTCAGAAGATAGATTTTTATTCTGGCTGGGGGTGAATCCTCCATGATGCCAATCTGTAAAAGCAATCTTGTTAAAAAATGCTACAAAAACCTCCTTCTTACGTAAAAGGCGAACTTAATTCTGAGAACTAGTTAGTAACGCAAAATCGCAAATTTTGCGTTGCTTAATATGACCTAGTACAGCTCCGCAGTCAAGATTGAGATTTGAAAAGATTTCTATTTAACGAACTACAGGAATTCCCTCATGAATTTACCAAAACGGAGACGCAGACGAGGCGTAACCTTGACACATCAGGGATTTCTCAAATTTCAGGCGGCGAAATCCCAGGCGGAAAGTTGTGAAAATGAGGACATTTGCTACACCCTGGAAGGCTTGAGCGATCGCACAGGTTTAGACCCAGATACCCTAATGAAAGTCCTTGGTTGCGAGGTTGGGGTTGATAAGCGAACTCTGTATCGCTGCTTCAGAGCATTTAACCTAGTATTGGAACCCAGTGATTACAAGCTGCCTCAACCTGATGCAGCAATTAACAGCCAGCATCCCATCCAAAATCAAAAATACTCAATCCAAAATCGAGTTGATTGGGGCGAAGCACCAGATATCTCAGAGTTCTACGGACGTACCGAAGAATTAGCAAAGTTGCAACACTGGATTTTAGAGGAACACTGCCGACTGGTGACACTGTTAGGCATGGCTGGAATGGGCAAAACCTCTTTAGCAGTGAAGCTGGTAGAACAGATTCAGGATACATTCAAATTTGTAATTTGGCGCAGTCTAGGCAACGCTCCACCCCTCGAAGAACTCCTAGCAGAACTGATCGGGTTTTTGTCGAAAGAGCAGGAAACTGATTTACCAGCAACTGTTTCCGGTAAAATTTCGCTATTAATTCTTTATTTACGAGCTTCTCGCTGTTTGCTGGTATTCGATAATGTGGAAACGATTCTGCGAGGGTGCGATCCAAAAGAGGCTGTGTGCAATCATTGCGTTGGGCACTATTGCAAAGGCTATCAGGGTTATGGTGAACTCTTCAGGCGAGTGGGAGAAGTACACCATCAAAGCTGCTTGGTGCTGACGAGTCGGGAGAAGCCCAAGCAAACTGAACTACTGGAAGGAGATACGTTACCTGTTCGAGTCCTACAAATCAAGGGATTGCAATTTGTAGATATACAGGAAATTTTTAGAGCCAAGGGTTGCTTTCGGGGGTTAACTGCCGAGTGGCGTAAGCTAATTGAGTGTTATGGAGGTAATCCCTTAGCTTTGAAGGTCGTTTCTACAACAATTCAAAAGTTATTTGATGGCAGTCTTTCTGAATTCTTAAAACAAAATACTGCCGTTTTTGGTGATATTCTCAACCTATTAGAACAGCAGTTCAACCGTTTGTCAGATACAGAGAAGAAGATTGTCAACTGTCTGGTATCTAATCGTCAACCCGTTTCATTTTCAGAGCTACGAAATAAGATGTCATCCTCGGTATCTACCCAAACCCTTATAGATGCATTGGAATCTCTGGAAGCACGAGCGTTGATTGATGAAAAATCTGGAATTTTCTCACTAGAGCCTATGGTAATGGAATATGCGGCGAATCGAATAAACGAACATAAAATTACTGATATTCCGAGCAAAATATTGTCTCTTGACGAACATCAAAAGGTCGCTTTTAACCGCTAAGGATGGGCACATGAAGCTATGAAATTGTCCTAGGGCAAGCATTCTGCCTAAAGTGAGCCCTACCCATGTAATTATGACTACCCTATAGCTTGGATAAAGCGTCAAGGATTACAATATTCACATTGAGCTGGGTCTGCTTTTTCTATCCCATCAGGGAACAAGACTTCCTGGCTAAAATTACATTTTTTGCAGTGATAAACGGCTACCAAGGTCATAGGGGTAAACCAACCGCATAATTCACAAGGCAACCCTGATTTTCTCTCAGTTACTTCAAAGCCAGGGCAAGAACATTGAGGACAAGCTTGCTTGAGTTTTCGGATTAAATCGCGGGTTGCTTTTTCAATTATTTTCATCCGAGTAGGATTATACAGCGCTCGCATATCGGTTTCTATATGAGCTTTTCCATTCGGTGAATGATTTAAAACCAATTCAACGGCTTCAATGAGTTGTTTCTCAGTGATGATTCCTTTAATTATTTCCTGCTTGCTTTCAGATGAAGGCTCCATCACCACTAATCCATGTTGGGGGAACCCTACTTTTTTTGCAAATTCAAAGGCTTCTTCAAGGGTTTGTATAGTTTTGTGATGAAAATTGGTATCAGTGGAAACTTCTTGACCGAAAATTTCTAAGTTATTGATGGTATCGATTAAAACAACAATTTCTCGATCGCAGGCAAGATAAGGAATAGCTGGATGCGGGGCAAAGGTTCCTTCACTAGCCAAAGCTAAGGTTTCATTAGTTAAAGCGAGTGCTGCCTTCGCTTTAAGTCTTGCGGCTTCAAGTTGGTCTCCGGTGCGTTTGGTTTCTCTGGTGAATGTACCGAAAGCATCCGTATTAAAATCTTGAGGGACTACAACTTTAATTCCTAATTCTTCCTCAAGGATGGGAGCCATAACTTTTTCTTTGTGGTGCATGGTTGCCAAAACTCCCACTCGGTTGTGAAACGAAAAGCGATCGCTCATATTTCTTAGTAGTACTCCTGTATCAAAGAAAAACGTCCCACTGGGACGTTTGATAGCTATCTGAAGGGGACGCATTAAAGCGTGTGTGTGAGGAACTGAACCAAACTTTTAGAATACCGATTTATTCATCATGGGCGAAGCGGTGGAAGAGGTAGTCTAGGGCGTGATTCCGCAGTCTATAGTATTCTGGGTCTTCCATGATCAGGGCGCGATCGCGCGGACGCGGGAAAGGAATCTCCATAATCTCACCGATATTCGCCGCCGGACCATTGGTCATCATCACCAAGCGATCGGCTAAAAACAGCGCTTCATCAATATCGTGGGTAATCATTAGAACCGTGCAGCGGTGGTCGTTCCAGATTTTCAGCAGTTCTTCCTGTAACTCTTCCTTGGTGATGGCATCCAAAGCACCGAAAGGTTCATCCAAAATTAAGACTTGGGGACGAACCGCCAAAGCCCTTGCGATGGAAACCCGCTGTCTCATCCCGCCAGACATTTGCGGCGGCTTTTTATCAGCCGCTTCCGACAAACCCACCATCGCCAGATGTTCCCGCACGATCGCTCTTTTTTCCGCCTGCGGCTTGTTGGGGTGAACGGCGTGAACCGCTAGGTAGATATTTTCAAACGCTGTCCGCCAAGGCAGTAACGCGTAGTTTTGGAACACAACCATGCGGTCTGGCCCTGGCTGGGTGATAGGCTTCCCTTGCACGCGCACTTCTCCGGTGCTAGGAAAGGCAAAACCCGACACCATGTTCAGCAGGGTCGATTTGCCGCAGCCAGAGTGACCGATAACGCAGATAAACTCGCCTTGTTCTACGGTCAGGTTAACGTCTTGGAGTACCGGGTACGGGCCCTTCTTGGTTGGATAGACTTTGGAAACGTTTTCGATCGTCAGGAATGACTCGGTCTTGATGGCGGTTGCTATTGGCTGTCGGGCAGTGTAAGTCTGGGTATTGGTAAAGGCTAGAGGACGGTTAACCATTGGTCTTGTTTTGTTAAAGGGTTAAAGGGTTGAAGGTTGAAGGTTGAAGGTTGAAGGTTGAAGGTTGAAGGTTGAAGGTTGA
>JBFLZA010000646.1:0-5223 GCA_040756535.1 Cyanobacteriota bacterium | reverse complement strand
ATAAGATTATGCCAGTGAAATGCTCTAATTGATTAGTAAGCAGTGGAATTGTTGTTTTTTTCAAAAGTTTACGCATATTCGGATTAGCAGATTTACAATCATTGGTGTTGGTCTCGGAGTTATTAAAAGAGCATGATTCAAAACGTAAAGAGACGAAATCGGCAGCACAAAAATGAATTTTTTAGCGCTAAATTGTAACAATTTTTAAGACTATTTTATGCTATATGCTCGATATTCATTGGGTTGCGCTAAACGCTTTTCAGCTCAGGAAACTCCTTTGCTCAGAAACTACAATAAAACTCCTTGGGTTTCCGGTGTCTTTATTTTTTCTTAATTGAAATTTATAAAATAAGATTAGGATTTCCATATTACTCGCTGGAGTTGAGCAGGAAGAACGATAAGGAGGAATGACGGCTGATGCTTACACCAAATTGGGAACAAGAGCCTCCTTCTGCGGAGGAGGTAGAACAGATGTGGAGGGAATTACAAATTCAACCTATCCCATTCCAGCATCCAGCCCTTGACCAACTTTTGGAGTCTTTGCAGGCAACTCATATTAATGGGGGTGCGGAGTTTGCAATGTTTCAGGTATCTGATAACCCTGTATTACGCTGGTTTGTCTCTCGGAATAGAGTGGATGAGATTACCTTTTTTGACCAATTTCTAACTGTCCCAGCAGTAATCAATGCTTTACCCTCACTAGACATTCAAAATCCATTAGCCTCTCCCCTAGACTTAACAGGCAATAGCAGTGCATTTACCTTTGATGGCGAATTAGCAAGAGTCCTGGTACAGGGTGGAGCATATGAACACTTCAAAGGGACTGCTGGAGAGGCGAAGGCTATAGGAGTACGATTTTGCGATGCTCTTTTTGGCGATCGCTACGATGAAATCCAGATGTACAGTTGTAATAACGCCTGGTCAGACTGGTTTGGGAATGTCGCTTGGGATATGACCTGGTTTGGGATTGATAAACGCAACCAGTATATATGGCTGTTATGTGTCACTGATATGGATTAAGAGAAAGCTTCTAAGGAAGAACTGCGATCGCTACTGAATTGCCTGATAATGAACTGGTAGAAAGCTGCTGCCAAGGATTAAGGACATCTACAGAGAGTAACGATGCAGATTAACCAAAAACTCTCCCTTCCAACTATGGGCTGTGGGACTTGGGCATGGGGTAACCGACTGCTCTGGGGATATGACGAAAGCATGGATAATCAGTTGCAAGCCGTCTTTAACCTGTGCGTGAGCAATGGTGTAACCTTATTTGATACAGGTGATTCCTACGGAACGGGGAGATTGAATGGGCGCAGCGAACAACTTCTAGGGCAATTCTCTAGGGAATATTCGGGTTCAAATCAAGAAAATATTTGCATTGCAACTAAGTTGGCTGCTTATCCGTGGAGATTGACCCGCCAGTCAATGGTTTCAGCTTGCAAGGCGTCTGCCAAACGCCTGGGAAGAAATGTAGATTTGGCGCAGATGCATTGGTCTACAGCAAACTATTTTCCCTGGCAGGAATGGGCGCTTTTGGATGGTCTTGCCGATCTTTACGAGCAAGGGTTGGTGAAGGGACTGGGCTTATCCAATTATGGGCCATCACGGCTCAAGCAAGTCCATAAAAAGTTTAGCGATCGCGGCGTTCCTATTGCTACTTTGCAAGTTCAGTATTCCCTGCTATCCACCTATCCTGTTACCGAACTAGGGGTAAAAGAAGTCTGTGATGAGTTGGGGATAAAACTAATTGCCTACAGCCCTCTTGTGTTGGGGCTTTTAACCGGAAAGTACTCGGAAAACGGGCCGTTTCCAAAAGGTATTCGAGGTTTACTCTTTAGGCAGCTATTGCCAAAAATCCGCCCACTTTTGGACTGTTTGCGTCAGGTGGCGAGAGAGAGAAACAAAACAATGTCACAAGTTGCTATCAATTGGTGCATTTGTAAAGGAACCATTCCCATCCCTGGAGCGAAGAGTGTGGAACAGGCGAAGGAGAATATGGGTGCCTTGGGTTGGCAACTCGACTCCGGCGAGATGGCAGAACTTGATAAAGCGGCGGCAAGTGTAGATAAACCAATGGTGCAAAACATCTTTCAAACGAAGTAAACTCTTAAAAGCCATCAGCGTACATTAATTCCTGATACTCTGGCACAGACTTCATCTCCAAGTTGGATTTAGGCATCGTGTAGGTAGTCTTGAGTCTGGGTTCCAATTAAAGCATGGGTTCTAAACAGATCAAGGTTGTCAGTCGTAACCTCTCGCTCGATCGCCTGGATGAAGCGTTCCGTGAGATACTCCATAATCACGGGTTGTAGCGTTAAGCCTGCTTCAACGGTTTCAATGAGCGATCGCGCATGAAGTGATTCCAACGCTTGTAAGAGTTCCCTCGAAGGTACTTTGGGCAAGATTTGGGCCTGTAATTTTGCTGGCATCACCCCTTCCCGGTTAATCGCCAGCCAGTACATAATCTGTTGTTGTAGGGGAGATAAACGCTCGAACTGGCGATCGAGTAAGTCCCACAAATCGCTAAAAACAGTGCGTCCTTGAGCTAAAAATGCCTGAATATTGCCACCGAACAGCGTTTGAATGGTTGTTGCGGCAATCTTGAGGGCAAGGGGGTTGCCACCAAAGTAATTGACAAGGGTTTGGCTCTGAGATTCTGTGGCTTTTAAGCCTTTGGCGATAAGGATTTGTTGAGCTTCTGCTGCGGAGAGTCCTTGTAGTTGCAGCGATCGCACGGGGAGGTTTTTTCCCTCTCGCATTGCCAATCCGCCTGGTTTGTCTCGTCCAGTTAGAATCAGGCAACTTTGGTGAGGTTCATCGCAGATGCGATCGAATAGCTGACGGTATGCTTCATAACCGGGTAGGTATTGTCCGCTTCGATTTCCTCCTTGCAAGACTGACTCAATGTTATCGAGGACTAACAAACAGCGTTTTTGCCGCAACTGTTGCATGAGGGCGCTAATTGAATTGCCTGTTGTTACCTCTGAGCCAGCTAAAACGGGTAAAATCTCGCTGAGGATGACATCTAATAGCGGAGCTTGCTGTAAACTGCGCCAAATAACGCATTCAAACTGAGATTGAATTTGTTGGGCAAGTTTGACAGACAGTGCAGTTTTGCCGATGCCACCGAGTCCGAAAATTCCGATCGCACGGCAACGCTCCTCTACAATCCAAGTTTCTAATGTTTGCAGTTCCGCTTGCCGACCGTAAAATTGGGAAACGTCGATCGCTTCTCCCCAATCTTGCGTACAGGGCAAGCACAGGAACTTGCCCCTACTGGTTTGCGACTGTTGGTAGCGACGTAAAACTGCTTGAAGATTGCGCTTGGAGACGGGTTCGCCAAGGGTTTGAGAGAGCGATCGCCACAGTTGCGAACCAACTTGTTTGATGTAGTCGAGTTGATACCCTAACTGCTGGGCAATGTCCCGGTAGGAGCGTCCTGCCCAAGTTTGCACAAAGACTTCAGATTGAATGTCATTGAGTCTTTGCCCTTGGTTGACGGAGCGTAAAAATGTATCGACCAAGGTGAGTGCCTCTTGTCCTGTCATTACCAGTAATCTTGAGGTAAGTTCTAAATTTACTGGGTTTTTCAGGCTGTAATACAGCAATCTATATAAAATTTACATCCTCTTTCGGAAGGATTTTAATTTTTTCTCGCCGACAGTGCGATCAGGGGAAAGCATTGAGCCGGTAGGAGCGTTTTTTGCGAGTTTTTAGAAAGACTGCTGATTAAACCTCGTTGAGTCCTGAGTCAGTTTGGAGACGCAGTGGCTGCTTTTGGCTGCTCTGACGATCTGACATTTTTATGACTTTCTATCTGACATTTTTATGACTTTTTCCGACTGCCAAGGCGTCAGCGGAACAGTTAGCTTGGTTCACATAAGGATTAGTGACAAGAGATGAGGGTTTCAGATGCAATGGTCTTTTCTCCTTCGCTCAACAACTTGCAAGTTACAAATCCTTACACAAGGAACTCACTTTTTCTCACCGACAGTGCGATCGGGGGTGGGTTATCAATTGAATTAAGAATGCTAGGGTCTGTCTGCAAAGTCACTTTTGTGAAGATTTTTTACGAAAATCAACATCTTTCCTGAAAGGAAAGCTGTGACTTTGAGTAATCTCTGTAAGCTCAAAAGCATTGATTTTGTAGTTTACGGATACGCCCTAGTAGGTTTTATTTTTCCACGATTGAATTAGGCATCACGACTACCAAGGAGAAACAAATGGATATTTATCAAGAAATTTGGAATGTAGATCAACAGCACTGTGGTCTTAAGGCAATTAAAAAAGGCGAGCCAATTGACGATGCAATTAAAGACCACGGCTATGTCATTGTAGATGAGAAAGACGTTACTGAAAAAGACCATAAAGTAATAGTGGAAGTTCACATTCCGCCTAGCAAAATAAAAAGCTACGAGCTTGTCGAAACCCTATTCAATAATTACGTCCTTGATCAGACAAAACCAGAATTTGATACTCTTGAAGATTTGAAGACGGAACAACAAGAAATACAATCTTTTATCGAGTATATTCATACGACTCCGCCAATGCAGAAAGCACGAGAATATTATTCGGAACAAACCAGGGAAAAAGTTACTGACGATGAGTGGTGGGCTATCATTGAGCGTGTATGGTTTGACCAGTTTAATAGTGGGATAAACAAAGATTTAAGTGGTTTTGAACACGTTATTGTAGGCGAACAAAAACAGGGGAAAGTGCAAGGATATCATTTTTGGTACAAATATTATTTAGACGAGCAATTTGTTCCCGATGCTTTACCTTCAAGCACTCCACCAAGTTTGCCTAAAGACACAATTCACTTTTTAGGTTGGGAAGGAAAGCGTAACTCGTCTCCTGACTGTGTTACTTTATCTTTCATATGGGAAGCTTTCGATTACAAAAGAAAGGAGTATCGCAAGCTAACAAAACCAATTGGAGGATTTTGGGTCGGTTCGAGTGTAGAAGGGTTAATGGCAATAGGTACTATACGCTTTTTAGAACAAGCGTTTGCACCAAAAAAAGCTACGATCAACGACGTTACTTACAATTTAGTATTGTTTCGCAGCCCCAATAATAAACATTTGCGTACATTCTACCCTGAAGATAAATAAACAAGTAATACCCGAATTCAGCCAAAAGTAAGGGATAAGCCGACCAAGAAGAATATCTTCCCGATCAAGCGGTTGAATAGATAGTTGCATTGCAGTAATAAGGAGCAAATTA
>JBFLZA010000645.1:0-5233 GCA_040756535.1 Cyanobacteriota bacterium | reverse complement strand
CTTTCAAGTCGAACACGTCCAAGTCATTTGTGGCGACTGTACTTGCCCCACCGCAACCGTAACTCTTGTCACTCCAGATGGCACCATTCTTACCGATGCGGCTGTAGGTACAGGGCCAGTGGATGCAGTGTATCAAGCGATGAATCGACTGGTGAAGATTTCCAATCAACTGATTGAGTTTTCAGTTCAATCGGTAACAGAGGGAATCGACGCACTAGGAACTGTCACCATTCGCCTGCGGCATCAAGAGCGAATTTTTTCCGGACAGGCATCCGATACAGATATTGTAGTGGCCTCAGCTTACGCCTACGTGAATGCTTTGAATCGCCTGTATCGCTACCTGCAAACCCAGATGGATGATTCGCACAACGGTAATATCAGTCAGCAAGCATCAGAAACGCCTGTAGCTTCAACTTAAAAAAAGACCTGTCTTGAAAATAAGGCAGAAGGCAGAAGGATGAAGAAAAATTTAATTCCTTTGTTGTGAGCGATCGCTCAGGGTGCCTATCTTAAAAATCAAAATAGGTTTTTGAAACAACCACAGATACTATCAGAATCATCTTAATCTGTGTTTATCTGTGTGCATCTGTGGTTAATTCATTCCTATCTCCAAGTTATGTACGGTGGGCACTACAAAAAAAACAGAATCAGCTATTCACGCTTTAGTAACTAGTGCCCACCCGAAGGTTTTGAGAATATAGGCATCCTCAATGAATTGTAAAAACCTCATCATTTATCTGCGTGCATCTGCGGTTCATTTTTCTCCCCAATCATCTAGGATTGCCATAATCCCAAATCACCCTTAATCAGTTAACTCCTTGCTATGTCCAAGCCCGGTAAAATGTATTGTCTTGCCAATGAGCGGCAGTACGTTGCTCAATCTGTGCTAAAGCCGCCTCATTGAGTGGCTGGAAAGCCCGTGCAACTTCCACATTAGACTCTAACTGAGCAACATTTTCCGCCGCAATGACGCAACAATGCACTCCAGGTTGGGAAAGCGTATATCCCAGCGCTTGGTGCATTCCATCCAAAACCCCCGGTTTAAATAACTTCCCATAAGCGGGGACTTTCATCGCAATCACGCCGACTCCTTTCTCTCTCGCTACTGGGAGTACAGAGCGAATAAAGGAACGAGGATGGTGCTTTTCGGCAGCGTTGACGGGAATAAGAGTAGTGTCGAAGGGATACCGACGCAAGCCTTCAATGATAATATTTGGCTCGTGATGACCGGTGATGCCAGCAAAGCGAATGAGTTTTTGTGCTTTGGCTTCTTCGATCGCTTTTATCGCACCATTTTTACTAAAGATTTCATCGATCTCTCGATCAAAAGAGACGTGGTGCAGTTGCCAGAGATCCAGGTGATCAGTTTTGAGGCGTTTTAGCGATCGCTCCAACTCTCTCCATGCGCCATCGCGATCGCGTTCTGAGGTCTTACTTGCCAGAAACAGATGTTCTCGATACGGTGGCAGTACTTTCCCCATATTATCTTCGCTGGGACCATACTCGGCTGCTGTATCAAAGTAGCGAATTCCCAATTCCAGAGCACGCTCAATAATCTCCACCGATTCCTTTTCCCGGTTTTCCCAAGATAGCGGTGTTTGCCCTGCCCCCCCTAAACCGAAAATGGGTACGCGAACGCCAGTCTTACCTAACTCTCGTTCTAGCATAGTTGTCGTTACCAACGGCTGGGTTTTGGATGCAGAGGTACGATTTTGGTTCAACACCGAACTGCCGATAATGCCACCCGCAGCAGCAACACTGCTTACTAAAAAAGTGCGCCTTGTGGTTTTTCCAGTCATAGGTTGACGCTCCGGCTTTTTCTTTTATTTTGCACCTAGAAATCATTTTTCAGGGAGTGTCCAAATTCCATCCCATTCCTCAGGTGGAGGTTCTTGAAGAAAATGCTGACAACGCTTAAAGTATAAAGATGCTGCTTTATCATTCCTATCAAGTTCTTCCAAAATTGTTCCAAACACGTTCATCGCTCGGCGAAACTTCCGATTGAGGTAATACTCGCGCCCTTTATGGTAATGCTCAATCAGTTGCTGCTTCTCCTTGGAAATTGGTTCAGAACGTAGCCCTACCACGTCATAGATTGTCATAGGTCGGTTGATACCGTTCAAGCGAACTCGATCAAGTTCCCTTACCCGAATTTGGTCAGCACAGGAGCGATAGGTCGTATCGCTAATCAAAATATCGCAGCCGTAGTATCGAGAAGCATCTGTTAGAGCAACGGCCAAGTTAACCCCAGTACCAATAACAGTAAACTCCATTCGCTTACTAGAGCCAATATTGCCACAAAATACGCGATCGGAATTAATACCAATACCAATGCGAATCGGTATTTGGTTTTGGGTGAGGCGAGAGGCATTAAATTCAGCCAATCGCTGACACATCTCAATTGCCGTTTGCACAGCACACCAAGCGTGATTTTCTAGAAGGAAAGGTGAACCAAACACCGCCTGGATTGAATCATTAATGTATTTATCGACAGTGCCTTGGTACTGAAAAATTGCCTCAACCATCGACTCAAAATAATCGTTAAGTAAGGCGACGACCTCTTCATCCTCTAAGTTTTCCACTATGGTAGTGTAGCCGCGAATATCGGATAAGAGAATAGAAACTTCTTTACACTCTCCTCCTAATTTAGGCTCCTCAAGGTTCAGTAACTCCTCTGCCAACTCCGGAGTCATGTAACGAGACATTGTACTTTTGAGCATTTCTTCATCAGTATTGCCGTTCATAACTACCAAAACTCCTGGCTATTGTTAACATCCTTAAAATAGCGCTATCTCAATCAGCAGATTGAAATACAATCTTGGCATGACCTCCCAAACATCTACTCCTACTGAAGCCAATTCCTTTCCGGTGACTTATGCCGATATTGAAGCGGCATCTAAACGCCTCGCTGGTGTGGCTCACCGGACGCCAGTATTTACTTGCAGAAGTGTCAATGAGCTAACAGAGGCTGAAGTATTCTTTAAGTGCGAAAACTTCCAACGTGCGGGTTCATTTAAGTTTCGCGGTGCATACAATGCCTTAGCACAGTTATCTGAAGCACAAAAACAGCAAGGGGTTTTAACCTATTCTTCAGGAAATCACGGACAAGCACTGGCATTTGCTGGAAAACTTTTAGGTATTCCCATTACGGTTGTCATGCCCGAAGATGCCCCAGAGGTTAAGCTAGCGGCTACTCGTGGCTATGGTGCACAAATTATTTTGTACGATCGCACCAAAACCTCACGGGAAGAATTGGCACAGAATCTAGCCAATGAGCGCAACCTCAGCATCATTCCTCCCTACGATCATCCGCACATCATTGCGGGACAAGGAACAACTGCCAAAGAACTCATTGAAGAAGCCGGTCAACTCGATGTACTCTTAGTTCCTTGTGGGGGAGGTGGCTTATTATCAGGGTGTGCCATTGCCGCCAAAACCCTTTTACCCAATTGCCGCATTATTGGTGTAGAACCTGCTAAAGCAGACGATGCCACCCGCTCTTTTCACACAAAAACCCTGCACACGATTCACAATCCCAATACAATTGCAGACGGTGCTCGTACCCCAAGCCTTGGCCAGTTGACGTTTCCACTGGTGCTGCATTACGTCGATGATATGGTAACGGTGTCCGAAGAAGCCCTTCGTCGCACTTTATTTTTCCTCTGGGAACGCCTGAAAATTCTGATTGAACCGACTGGGGTTTTAGCGGCGGCTGCCTTATTAGAACGAACTGTTTCTATGCCCAATGCACGAGTTGGCATTATTATCAGCGGCGGTAATGTAGATTTGAAGCAAGCGTGCAAACTTTTTTTTTAGCCAATCTCGCTTGATTTTAAATACGTCTTTATACCGATTGTCAGATTAATAAAATTTGTTCGCTTCCCATAATTGAGAGCAAAAGGGTGCAATCGCTACCCTCACTTGTTACTCAAGAGGGTTTACTTATGATTCAGAACACAGAAATTCAGCTACAGCATAAACAGGAAGCTTGCCCGGAAGGGTTACAGCCCAAACCCATTCAGGAAATTCGAGAGGAGACGGAAAATGAACTGGGAACTACCAACCAAGAAATTGACGCTCGATTTTGCAATCTGAAAGCTAGCAAAGAAATAGATAAATATATAGAAGAGGAGTTAAAGGACGAGTGCAGCAGAACTACCTAGAATTTCAAGAATTAATGAGAATTTAATCGTAGGGGCGCGGCATTGCCGTGCCCTTATTTTGTATTTTATGCTACTTCCTATGCAAGATTCACGTCCTTTGTGAACGATTAAAGACTGCATCCGGTTGATTGAAGATAAATTCTCCGGGAACCCGTGCTACACTCCGCAAAGCGCAGGAAATGCGATCGACGCGATAAGAATGACGAGCAGGTACAAGTGTATCAAAATACTCAGAATGTAAAGTGAAGCCGAAACTAACTCCTTCTGGTAGAGTCAGTTTGGCAACAGGGCCTTGTTTGAGGTTCTTCGCAGCAAATAACCAAGCTTCTTCACCATTTTCGACAAACACCGTAGTGAAAATATAACCCTCATCTTGAGGAATGAATTGAATACTGTCAAGCAGATATTCATCAGGAAACACATAAAAGTCAAGGTACTCACCGCCTAAACTGGATAATTTGCGATCGGGATATTGCTCTTGTTCTTTTCGCAATTTATCGGTGAGGACTTGCCAGTCTTCTGCTAAAGGAATGCAAGCTAGAACCGATGGTAAATTATGGGTTGGTAGTTCTTTATCACTCAGAAGGCGATTAGGATGATCGCGAAAATAAAGGTATTGACGACGGCAAATAAATTCCTGCCAATACCCAGCATAGCCTTGGTAAATCGCTGAATATCCTGAAGGAGTAAATTGCTCCCGTGAATCAGCCGTATAAAGCATGGTTGAATACCAACCCGGATGAATAAAAGCTTCTTCCTGAACGAGTTGACTATCACAAATGACTACTTTACGTAGGACACCTGGATCGAAACCAAACATCCAAGGAATGCCCCAATAATATTCATCCTTGTAAGACTTACCCGTAAAGTGGTTAACATCACCAGGTTCCAACGCTTGAGTTAGACTAATTGTCCCTTGTTGGACAGCAACCATTTGCATATTTCCATCCTTATGATAGTAGTTGCAGAGGAAGTGGTAACTATCGCCAGGGAAGGTAAAGAGGCGTGCTGGAACTTTATGATTGGCTTCGGTTCAATCTTTACGATCTACGATATAAACCTGGGTTTGA
>JBFLZA010000644.1:0-5241 GCA_040756535.1 Cyanobacteriota bacterium | reverse complement strand
CTGTTCAGTTCGTTGGCGTTCAATGATTTCCTGTTGCAGTTGTTCATTGACTTTGGTAATTTCAGCGGTTCTTTCTTCTACGAGTTCCTCAAGTTGGTCGCGGTATGTTCTCAATTCTTCCTCTGCACGCTTGCGTTCGGTAATATCCCGTTGCACAGAGATCCAGTGAGTGTATCGGCCGCTTTTATCCGCTACGGGTACAATACTTAGCTCTACCCAAAACTCAGAGCCGTCTTTACGATAGTTAATTAACTGCGCTAAGGTAGGAAGCCCTGTCTCCAATGCGGCTCGAATTTCGTCGAGCGTGGCGCGATCCGTTTTTGGCCCTTTTAATATTCGGGGGGTTTTTCCCAGGACTTCCTCCGGGCTATAACCCGTCATCCGAGTAAAGGCTTCGTTGGTATAAAGAATTTTTGGCCCCGGTTCATCAATGGGTTGGGCCTCAGTAATGAGTACAGCATCATTGGCGTTGATCACCACCGACTCCAGAAGCCGCAGTTGTGCCTCTACTTTTAATCTTTCGCTAATCTCCGCTTGGAGTTCTTGGTTTGCTGCCTCTAATTGAGCGGGACTGGGCAATGCTAGCGCCTGAGGAACTAATGGCACCAGTTCTGCGGCGGTGAACAGAGAAACTGCTGCTGTTCCAGCTTTGATCAATCCCGATAACCAGTAAGTAGGATGCCAGAGTGTCCACACTGCCATCAGGTGAGTTGTACCGCAAGCAACGATAAAGGCTGCAAACAGCATAAAAATCCAGTTAAACGGCAAATCTTTCCGCTTCTGGACGAAATAGAATAGTGTGATCGGAATGGAATAATAGGCTAGGGCGATTAGAGAGTCAGATAGCAAGTGCAGCCAAACTAATTGTGTCTTCCATAGGTAACAGTGACCATGAGGAATATATGGGCCTGACGTAAAAAGATTTTTCAAAAATTCCTGCATAAAATTTATGGCTTATTGCCATCTGTTAGCAATTATTATCAGAGAAAAGACTTTCTATATTGGCTTAATTAGGAAGTGAGTGTAAATAACCCTGAGTTTGATATATAATGTTAAGCATTTTTTTCTTTGGGAAAGATTGGCTAAAAGATTTATACCATAAGGCAGATGTGAAAACAGAAAAAGCTTTCCAACGGCTCACGGATGTATGAAGCCTCTGGGAAGCAAAACGAAAGCTCAAGTCTGGGTGGTGGAAAATGGTAAGATGCGATCGCGCCCTGACCAGGTGGCGACAGAAGAACCCCTAGAAATTCGTTTAGTCTCTCCCCAGAAGACAGTTGCCGTAACGATGCGAACACCGGGAGCGGATTTTGAACTGGCAGCAGGGTTTCTCTACAGTGAAGGAGTAGTGAAGAGTCGAAATGATATTCAGCGCATCAGCTACTGTATAGACTCCAATATAGAGGGTGAGCAACGCTTTAATATTGTCAATGTGGAACTCGCAGAAGGGCTAAGTGTGGATTTACAGCCCTTAGAACGTCACTTTTTTACCACAAGTGCCTGTGGAGTTTGTGGAAAAGCCAGCCTAGAAGCGTTGCAATTTCGGGAATGTCCCGTGATTTCCCAAGGGCCAGTAGTCCCAGTGGAGGTAATTTATAGCCTTGCTGAGCAGTTACGAAATGCTCAACGAATCTTTTCCACAACTGGGGGGTTACACGCAGCAGCATTGTTTGATGCACAAGGACAGTTGTTGTCAGTGCGAGAAGATGTGGGGCGTCACAATGCTTTAGATAAGTTAGTAGGTTCAGCCCTACTCAGTGGCGAGTTGCCGTTAAATCATCATATCGTGATGGTGAGTGGACGCTCTAGCTTTGAGATTGTGCAAAAGTGTTTGGTAGCAGGAGTACCAATTGTCTGTGCAGTTTCAGCTCCCAGCAGTTTAGCAGTGATGCTAGCAAGGGAGTTTAACATTACCTTGGTGGGCTTCCTGCGGGGGGAGCGATTTAATGTGTATGCAGGAAGGGAACGCATTCGCCTTGAGGAAGTTTAACCCATGTTCTAAGGTAAGAACTCTCATCGCATCATGAGAAAAAAATCGACCAACCCTTCAACTTAATTCATAATCATGCATTTTAAATTTTTAATTAAATACGGGTTACAGTCCCCGACAACTATTAAATATAAATAGCTGATATTCAGTTAGGGTTTAAATTCATCTCAATATCAATTACGAATTACGCATTAATAATTAAGAATCATTAATATTATCCCTTTACAAAAAGAATTGATGTAGATGGGTAAACTCCCATCTACATCAACAACACAATCATCATCTAAGTAGGGTTATAACTCTCGTAGTTTTACCATCTCATTTGGCAAAACCCTATTGCTTAGACATAAGTAACACTGATATTGCTAGCACTCACATCTTCCACGATACCAATCAGATCGTAGCTGTAAGAACTGTAGTTATAGTAATAGATGGAGGTATCCGCAGCACTGGTACCGCTGTAGTCACCAGAGCCGTAGTAGTAGTAGCCAGAAGTCAGTTGAATCGTATCTCCTTCTGCCTTGGAGTAATCCTTAATCACAGCGTAGTCATATCCCCCATTTAAGTCATAGTAGACATTAGAGGAGTCACCCAGAATGAACTTGTCACCTCCGTTGTAGGAAGAGCTATAGCCGTAGTCACCATATAAAGTGTCAATTTCCGTGCTGCCACCGCCATAACCATTCAGGTAGTCATTACCAGCGCCACCCGACATGGTGTCATTGCCTGCATCCCCATACAGATAGTTGTCATAGTCAGAGCCGTTAATCACGTTATTCAGGCCGTTGCCGTAACCGTAGTAGGCAGCACTGCCGTAGAGGGTGAGGTTCTCGACGTTGGCGCTCAGAGGGTGGTAGTAAGCAGAAGAATAAATGGTATCAGTGCCGGCATTAGCGGCCTCAGTTACGGTGTCGTAGTAGCTATCAACGTAGTAGATGTCATTGCCCGCGCCACCCGACAGGGAGTCATTGCCCGTACCACCAATTAGGTAGTCATTACCAGCGCCACCATTAATGGTGTCATTGCCTGCCTCTCCAGACAGATAGTTGCCGTAGGTGTTGCCGTTAATAACATTGTTCAAGCCGTTGCCGTAGCCGTTGTAAGCGCCGATGGATAAAGTCAGGTTTTCAACATTAGCGCCGAGGGTATAGGAGCTAACGTAAGAATAAACCGTATCAGTGCCTGCACTCGCATACTCAGTAACGGTGTCGTAGGAGCTATCCACGTAGTAATAGTCATCGCCGTAGCCACCCGACATGGAATCATAGCCAGTACCACCGTTCAGGTAGTCATTCCCAGATCCACCATTGATAGTGTCATTGCCTGCATCCCCGTACAAATAGTTGTTGTAGGCAGAGCCGTTAATGACATTGTTCAGTGCATTGCCGCCACCGTAGTAGGCAGTACTGCCGTAGAGAGAGAGGTTCTCGACGTTCGCTGACAGAGTGTAGGAGTAAGCAGAAGAATAAACCGTGTCAGTGCCTGCACTTGCATACTCAACTACAGTGTCGTAGGAGCTATCAACGTAGTACAAGTCATTGCCGTAGCCACCGTACATTGTGTCATTTCCATCTCCACCTACTAGGGTGTCGTTACCGTAGTCGCCATAGAGAGAATCATTGCCACCACCGCCAGAGAGATAATCATTGCCGTCATAAGCATAGGTGTACCCTTCATAGTATCCATATATGGTGTCATTGTAAGCACCGCCATATATAGTGTCACTGCCCCCACTCGCCTGTGCGTGAAGCTGTTGATAGTACGACGGATAATTAGAAGGATGGTAGTAGTAGTCGTTGCCAAAAGTACCTACATATTTATAAACAGCCATTTTTAGTTACTCCAAGATTGCAAGTACAGTTTCCGGTTCCTCGGTTTGCTAGGGGAGCAAACCCTTCATCAGGCTTGGCTCTCTAACAGACTTCCTACAAAGATGAACACTTACTCGGTCGTAGTGATACTTATCTCCCGGAGGGTTACCACTTATGCAGGATGTCTAGCTAAGAGTGAATTGTTTAACCTCTACCGACTTGTCGGAGCTTACGGTAGGAGTTACGCCAAGATTTACAAAAGTTTACAAAATTCTTGCAAAAGTTCGCCCTAAACCGTCCTGACATTCGTCTGACTGCTAGGGAAAAAGCCAAAATCCTTCATTTTTGTCTCGATGAACTCAGGAATACTCGTGTTGCTCAACCAATGAAACCTTGAGCGCCGAATGCTTCCCTAATTTCCTGTAGGTATAGGTAAGTATTGAGAGCCAGGAAGTATGGAATACTTCTACAAGGCTGTGTACAGCCAATTCTTGAATAGCTAAAAACCTGAAAAAAAACTAAGCTGTTCACTGAATCTGGCTCTGTTCTCGCGGCACAATCGGCAGTAAACCACTTGAAGGAGCAAAGGCTCGATGAATGAACTGGAGGAACGCCTGCATCTTTTAGTTACAGAAGCCTGTAAGCATCGAGCAGGAAGTGCTCAACGTCAGAAAAACCTAACTCGGATTATTCGCCTCGTTTCCCCCAAGCTGTGGCGAGAACATACCCCCTACTATCAAGATGCCTTGCAACAGACCTGGGTGTATTTTTGCCAGAACATCTGTGCGGGAGTAGAAAATACAGGTGCGCCTTATAACGCTGAACGTGGCAGTGTTATCACTTGGTTAAATTTCTATCTGAAGCGACGGCTCCAAGATTTCTACATAGAATCCAGAAAAGCTCCCAAGAAGCCAAAGCCAGATGAGGGGGGTGAAACGCTTGACTTGATCGAAAATTATCCGGCTAACCCCGACGTTCCTCCTCTTTTAGACGAAGTCAGACAATGGGTTGAAGCTGATGCAGATGGGGAATTAAGCAGTATCTACATCACTGATCGACCCGATGTTACCGCCCAAGTTTTAATCCTGCGGCGCTTGCCTCCAGAAACAAGCTGGAAAGATCTCGCGGCAGAATTTAACCTATCGATTTCAACATTGAGCAGTTTTTATCAGCGGCAATGTTTACCTCGGTTGCGTAAATTTGGAGAAACAGAGGGATATCTATAGTGAAGGGTCTTGCACAAAAGCACACTTCCCTTGTGAGGAGCTGTAGGTAAACCCAAAAAGAGAGTCACTACACACTAGGAATTATGCTATGTCTTACTCCACCCATGAACTCGACGATTTTGCATTAGCACTGCCAATTACCCAAACCGCACGCCGGATTGCTCAACAGTTTGCTAGCGAGCAACCTACAGGGGAAAAAGCTGAGCAAGTTCGG
>JBFLZA010000643.1:0-5254 GCA_040756535.1 Cyanobacteriota bacterium | reverse complement strand
AATGTTAGGTCGCACTGAAGTGAGTTGGGTAATGGGTTCAGGTGCCTTAGCTTTAGGGTTACTGTGTGCTTCAGCCCTTTTTTGGCGGTTTGCGTTGCGTTTTTACACGAGCGCTTCTAGCTAAACCAGAACGTTGTGTTGCTCGAACCACTCAAACACGAAAACGACATAAAGAGGTTAAGGGTGTTCACTTGACTACCATCCGACAGAGGATATTGCACTCCCTTTGTGAAATTAATGAAGGGGAAGCAGATATCGAGAACGAAAAAGAATGGAAACAAAGCAACTTGGCAACACGGGTGTCACAATCAGTGCGATTGGATTAGGCGGGATGCCGCTATCTTTAAGTGAGAGGCCACCAGAGCCACAAGCGATCGCAGTCATTCATCGGGCACTCGATCTAGGTGTTACTCTGATTGATACTGCTGATTCCTACTGTAAGGACGAATCTGACAAGCACCATAATGAGCGGCTTATCCACAAAGCCCTTCAGCAGTATGATGGAGACACCAGCCATGTGATTGTTGCCACAAAAGGGGGCTTGATGCGTCCTAATGGTAGCTGGACGCGCAATGGCAACCCCGATCGCTTACGGGATACAATTCGCATCAGCTTTGAAGCGCTGGGTGCGACAAAACCCATTGATGTGTGGCAGTATCACGCCCCTGACCCAGATTATACGATTGAGGAGTCCCTGACACCAGCAAAGGAAGCCGTAGAAGCAGGGCTAATTCGCTTTGTTGGCGTCTCTAACTTCTCGGTTGAACAAATCAAACGCGCCCGCGATGTCGTTGATATTGTTTCTGTCCAGAATCAGTACAATCCCTGGAACCGACAGCCTGAAGTTGATGGTGTTCTCGAATACTGCGAAACCGAAGGATTGACTTTTTTCCCCTGGAGTCCGTTGGGAGGTAGTCGCAGGGTGGGCAGTTTAGAAAATATTCCTGTGATTGCCAAACTAGCACAAGAAAAAGGCATTTCTGTTTATCAAATTGTCTTGGCGTGGCTAGAAGCTAAATCACGGTGCATTGTACCCATCCCTGGAGCAAGCAAAACATCAAGCATAGAAAACTCAGTCGGTGCTGTTGAGGTGAACTTATCTCCCAGCGAAGTGGAACGCATTGACCAAGGAACCGCATCCTGATGACCAAAAACAAAAAAGGTCACAAACCTCCGATTTTTAGGATATTGTTGGCGAATTCATAGGAGGCGTTCCCTCTGGCCGAATAAACTCCCCTACAACAAAATTTTGGCGTATAGGGTCTGACCCCATTAATTAACCAACAGTATCCTTTCAGTCGTGGGAACAATCCAAAATCCTTGCATCCAAAATCTAAAATCGAATGGCTGTGCAACAAAGGTAAACAAAAGCTTAAAAAAACACAGATTCCACCTTGCTAGGCTAGTGATTGAGTACCCCAATCGCCAGAGACAAGGCTGGATAATTTCACATTATTGAGTGTTGAGTAACCTTGCAATCAAATTGCAAGGACTCGCTTACTCTCGCATTGGGCAACGCCGGAAGAGAGTTAATATGTTGGCACTGTTTGCGGACTGGTTTTTAGGACCGTTTATTCCTCATGGTCATTGCTATCTCTGGAGACCAGGGCTAGTAGGACTTCATGTAGTATCAGATTCTCTCATCGCTCTCGCTTACTATTCCATTCCCATCACACTGGTCTACTTTGTTCGCAAGCGACGTGACCTTCCTTTTGATTGGATCTTCCTGTTTTTTGGTGCTTTCATCGTTGCCTGTGGTACGACTCACCTTCTAGAAGTGTGGACGTTGTGGCACCCAATTTATTGGTTTAGTGGATTTGTTAAAGCAATTACGGCAGCCGTCTCCCTATGTACGGCCCTGCTGCTGTTGCCGTTGATTCCTAAGGCTTTAGCGTTGCCCAGTCCCGCACAGTTGGAAGAAGCCAATCGCCAGTTAGAACTGGAAATTCGAGAACGTGCAGCGACGGAAGTTGAGTTACAACGTGCCCTTCAGCAATTAAGATTCCATGTCGAAAACACACCTCTAGCCGTCATTGAGTTAAATAACGAGTTTCGAGTCCAGCGTTGGTCAAAACAAGCAGAAACTATTTTTGGCTGGAAGGCTCAAGAAGTCATCAACCAGCGTTTGGAAGATTGGCAATTTGTCTTTAACGAAGACATTCCTCGCGTTCAACAAGACATGAGCCGTCTACTGGACGGCAGTCAGCCCCACATTTTTGGCAAAAATCGCAACTACACCAAAGACGGCTCAGTTATCTACTGCGAGTGGTACAACTCCGCCCTTTGGAATCAATCCGGTGAACTCGTATCCATTCTCTCGTTCGCTTTAGATGTTACGGAACGAACCCACGCAGAACTTGCCCTCAAAGAAAGTGAAATCCGCTATCGCACCCTAGTAGAAACCTCACCCGATGCTATTGGTGTCAGCGACTTGGATGGAAAACTGCTCTTGTGCAACCGTCAAGTTGCTAGATTACATGGGTACGAAAGCGAAACAGAACTGATAGGGCAGAGTGTATTGGAATTGATTGCACCAGACAATCACCGCATTGCTGCCAAGAATTTCCAGAAAATCCTGAGGCTGGGAAGCGTTAGAGATGTTGCATACACCATGCTCAGGAAAGATGGCAGCCAGTTTCCTGCTGAATTCAGTGGTTCTCTGATGCGAGATGCACAGGGGAATCCCCAGGCAATTATTGGTCTTGTCAGAGACATCACGGAGCGCAAATCAGCAGAGGATGCATTGAAAAGAGCCAAAGAAGATTTAGCCAAGCGCGTCGAAGAACGTACAGTACAGTTGAAGCAGGTTAACGAACATCTGCTGAGCGAAATTCGCGAACGTCAGTTGGTGGAAGTTGCGCTACGCCAAAGTGAGGCAAGACTCAATCAGGCACTCTCTGCTGCTCAAATGGGAGCTTGGGATTGGGATTTGCTCCAGCGTAGCCTGACTTGGTCAGATGGAGTAGAAGAACTCTTGGGTCTAAAACCAGGAAGCTTTGTTGGTACTTACAAAGCGTTTCTCAAGTGCCTGCACCCTGTGGATCGACCCAACGTAACTCAAGCTTTAAATCGATCGATTGCAGCAGGCGCAGACTATGATGTGGAAACTCGTATCGTTTGGCCAGATGGTACCATTCGCTGGGTAGCTGCAAAAGGGGCAGTTTTACATAACCCCAGCAGTCAAGCCGTGCGGATGACGGGTACCGTTATGGACATCACCAAGCGCAAGCGGGTGGAACTGGCATTGGAAAGAGAACGCCAGCAACTGCGGCAAATTATTGCCAATGCACCAGTGGCAATGGCGATGCTGGATACCCAAATGCGCTATCTGGCCCACTCTCAAAAGTGGATAACCGTTCAAGGCTTAGAGGAGCGATCGATTATTGGTCGCAGCCACTACGAGATCTTTCCCGACCTTCCTGAGCGTTGGCAAGCTGAACATCAACGCGCTTTGCAAGGAGAAGTCCTCTCCGTCAGTGAGGATGTTTGGGAGCGCAGGGATGGAACAAAAGTTTATCTGCGTTGGGCGATTCATCCCTGGTACACCCCGGATGGTGAAATTGGCGGCATCGTGATTGCCACTGACCGCATTAACGAATTGGTAGAGGCACGAGAGGCGGCGTTAGAAGCGGCGCGAATTAAGACTGAATTTCTCGCCAACATGAGTCACGAAATTCGTACCCCAATGAATGGTGTCTTGGGGATGGCCGGGTTGTTGTTGCAAACCAACCTAGCCCCTCAACAACTGGACTATGCACGCACTATCCGCAGCAGTGCAGAACACCTGCTGAACATCATTAACGATATTCTTGACTTTTCCAAGCTGGAAGCGGGTGAAATGCAGCTAGAAACCATTGACTTTGATGTCGATCACACTCTTGAGTCCGTGGTAGATGTCTTAGCGGCACAGGTTCAGGAAAAAGGAATTGAGTTGGCAGTTTTGGTAGACAGCGATGTTCCCAGGCAGTTGCAGGGCGATCCAGGGCGTTTGCGACAAGTTCTCCTCAATTTGGTGGGTAATGCGATTAAGTTTACCGATGCGGGTGAAGTTGTGGTGAAAGCTTCCCTTGAGTTGGAAGGTTTGGAAGCAGGGTTGAAAGTTGGAAGGTTGAACGTTGAAAGTTCACAGGAGTTGCAAGTTGACAAGTTGAACGTTGAAAGTTCAACCCAAACCAACCTACCCCTACGGGGAACGCTGACGAGCGAAGACTCGCTAACGCTTCGCTATCGCGAACAACATTCAAACCTGCAACCTGCAACCCAAACCAACCTGCAGCCTTCAAACCTTTTAAATCACCAACCTTCCAACTCCGTAAAGATTCGATTTGAAGTTACAGATACGGGAATTGGCATCAGCGAGGCTGATCAACAAAAACTATTCCAATCTTTTTCACAAGTGGATGCTTCAACGACACGCCAATATGGTGGAACGGGTTTGGGATTGGTGATTTGCAAACAATTGGTGGAGTTGATGGGAGGTGAAATTGGCATTGAGAGTGTGTTAGGCCAAGGCTCTACGTTTTGGTTTACGGCGTCGTTTGGTATCTCGCCTGAATCGGTGACAAAAACGATGCCGCCAATCTTTAATCAGCTCAAACTGTTGCTTGTTTGCGATCGCGCCACGACTCGCCAATCTGTGCGATCGCTTGCCCAGAATTGGGGGATACAAGTGGATGAAGCAACAGATAGCACTTCCACTTTGAAGGCATTGCGATCAAGCGCAGATCGCGGACATCCTTATGATGTGGCAATTATTGACTTGCAACTACCCAATAGTCAGGGGATGCTACTCGTAACGATGATGCGCTGCGACCCAAAACTGGCTCAAACCAAGCTAATTATGATGAGTGCCAGTGAGCAGCGTAACGCTGTGCAAGAGTTGGAGGAAATGGATATTTCTGGATATCTTGTAAAGCCTGTAAGAGCTTCGCGATTATGGGATAGCTTGGTAAGTGCTTTGGAGCTTAAAAATCAGATTAGCAGTTGGGTATCGGGTACTGGGGAAACCGCAAACCCGCAAAAGCGAAAACTCCAGTTGTTCCCCCTGGAAATTCTGCTAGTAGAAGACCATCCAGTGAATCAAACGGTGATTCTCAACCAGTTGCAAATGCTGGGATTGGAAGCGGATTGTGTAGGAAATGGCAAAGAAGCGATCGCAAAATTAACCCAACAAAACTACGACATTGTGTTGATGGATTGTCAGATGCCAGTCCTCGATGGCTATGAGGCAACCAAGGAACTACGACGCCGCGAA
>JBFLZA010000642.1:0-5255 GCA_040756535.1 Cyanobacteriota bacterium | reverse complement strand
GACCCAAAACTTCCTAGTCTTTGGGGGCTTGGCTATTGTCGTTATCGCTGTATTGATGTACTTCGCTGTTAAGTCGATTTCAGCCACCTTGATGATTATGATTAATCTACCCTTAGCCATTGTTGGGGGTATTTTTTCTGTAGCCTTGGGGGGGGGAATTCTTTCGGTAGCCTCAATGGTAGGATTCATTACCTTATTTGGAGTCGCCACACGCAACGGACTGCTCTTAGTTGAAAACTATAACAGCAAGTTTGCGATGGGGATGTCTCTGAAACAAGTATTATTTGAAGGTTCGATGGAGCGACTTGTCGCTATCCTGATGACTGCTCTCACTTCAGCACTAGGAATGATACCTCTGGTTATCGGTAGTGGAGCAGGAAAGGAGATTTTGCAACCTTTAGCAGTAGTCGTACTCGGAGGGTTATTTACATCTACAGCATTAACCCTGCTGGTGTTACCCGCCTTGTACGCTCAGTTTGGTAAATTATTAATTCCTAAGCAAAAATCGTCAGTAATTGGCACTGAAACGATAGCTAGAACCGCCTTTGAGCAGTGATTTTCTCTACTAATTCTCAATCTAGAGTGGCAGGGAAGCTAACTAGTCGATGTTAGGATGCCTCATTTTTTTAGTTTCATACTCGTATTGAAGGAGTAAAGATTATGAAATCCTTTAAGTTTCTTCTAATCGCTATCGGTACGCCCTTGTTGATTTTCTTGGGTGCCTGCGGAAGCGAAAATAAAACTACTAGTTCAGATAACAACTCTACCGAGGTAAAAACTACTGAATCGGCTGCAAAACCGACTGATACCGCCAAACCTGAGTCTTCTGGTCATGCTGCAAAACCTCTAAAAGGCGGTCAAGTTGTTGAGTCAGGAGCATATCATTTAGAGTTTGTGCCTGTGAAAGAAGACACCGGAACTCATCTCGATTTTTATTTGCAAAAAGGGGACAATCACGAAGCTGTACCTAATGCTAAAGTAACGGCTCAAGTTCAGCTACCGGATGGGACACAAAAGACAGTTCCCATGACCTATGATGCTGAAGGAAAACACTACGCCGCTTTGCTTCCTGGAAAAGTATCGGGTCAGCATCAGGTGAAAATTACTTCGGATATTGATGGAGAAAAAGTAGACGGTCGTTTTAGTTTTAGTCAGTAGATTTCCTGGGAAGCCCCTGTGCTTCGACGTAGGGTAGGAATTCAGAGGAAGTTGCGTTCAAACATAGCATTTCGCCGAGGTAGACGCTCCTGACACTCTTGAAGTTCCTGACGCGGAGAGAATATTTTAAGTAGGAATACAACTAGGCATAACAAAAATAAAGGTAGGATTAAGCGTCCTACCTTTTTTGTGAAGGTTTTGTGTTCATCCTGGAATTTCATCCTGATTTCATAAATCCAGTTCATTCTAGTAAATAACAGATTGATACCTAGTCCACAGGGCAGATTGAACAAGAAACTTTTGGGAAGTTTTTATTATAAGTTCTTGATTTTCAATCTGGCTGAAGACTTGAATCTGTTGCAATCTAACCTAATTATAGGAAAGGAAAATTAACCATGATTCTCACAAAGTCTAGTAAGACCGTATTAAGTGCAGCGAGTATCAGTTTGGTCTTGCTGGCACTGGCTGCTGGCGGTAGTATGGCACAAGACCAATCCCAAACGGCTCAAACGAGTGGTTGCTCTTGCTGTGAGAACTGCCAGAAGACGGCGGGCTAAGGCTCTGATTATAAGCTATAGGAACGGCAGCGAAAAGTTTGGGATGAACACTAACCAAAATTACGCTGCCTGAGTAAGTAAGTACAAAAAATCGAAACTATAGAAATCGTTTTTTAGCGAAAACGGTTTTTTTCTTTGTGCCAGTTGAATCGCATAGCAGAATTATCACAACTGATATTGAATCCGTTAGCATCGGAATACTAGTGCAAGAAGGCAGAAGGCAGAAGGCAGAAGGCAGAAGGCAGGAGAACAGGAGGCTTTAAGGGAAGAAAGCTTGTACAGTAAGCTTTTTAACCTTTTTGAACGGGTGGGTTATTTTCGCCACGCTGTACTAGGTTTTTTAACGTTCTAGGTCACAGAGGTTTTCGCAAAGAGGCGCAGAGTTTGTGTGGTTATGATTTTAACCGCGCATTAACGTTCCATTGAAACCGATGGTGGGCAGGAGTACACCAACGCTAAAATCAGCTTTTCTATATCTGTAGGCTCCTGCTCACCCTACGTGCTTAAATTTTTCTTGGACGAGCTAAAATTTCATCTTGATTTCATTCTAATTGCATAGAGTAAAGGTTAGATATCAAGTGTGGAATTATTTTATGTTAATGAATACTCGAAAGATTGCGGTTGCCAACCCTTATATCAAGAAAAATTATAACCTAAATAAATATCACTATATTCTTGCCAGATGGTTGTACTTAAAAGAAATTTTAGTGAGTTTATTGGTGAGATTGATTCCAGCAATTTCTGTGGGTGTAGGGCTAAGAAGGATACTTTACCGTACTATTTTGGCGCGGATAGGTAACTCGGTCTACATTCAAGATGGAGCTGAATTGGTTGGTGCTGCTAATATCGAAATTGAAGATGATGTCTCTATTCTTCGTGACGTTCGCCTAAACGGCAGAGGTCAGAATAGTAGGATTTGTATTAAAGCTGGAGTTTGCCTCGAACGTGGCGTTGATATTAGTTGTTCTCACGACACCTCTATTGAGATTGGTGAAAATACTTTCATTAACTCTTATGTCTGCATTACTGGTCCCGGTCACGTCAAAATTGGTAAAGACTGTCTAATCGGCCCGCAATCAACCATCATTGCGAGTAGTCATAACTTTGCTGATGCGACGCGGAAAATCAGAGACCAAGGCAGTATCAATGAGGGAATTGTCATTGGGGATGATTGCTGGCTAGGACAGGGGGTAAGAGTACTCGATGGAGTCATCATTGGTCAAGGTTGTGTGATTGGTGCTGGAGCAGTGGTTAACAAAAATATTCCTCCTTACTCAATTGCCGTTGGTGTTCCTGCTAGGGTAATCGGACAGCGAAAAGGGAATTAACCTGGCTAAAACTGCTTCATCACACATCGTTGCAGTTGTTGAAAACGTTAATTACTTAGAAATTTAAAATGAAAAGAACAGCCATTTATACTGCTGCTTTGAGTCTGTTAGCCACCACTTCAATTCTTACTTTCCCTGTAAGCGCGGGAATTGAGGGAAAGCATATTCATGTCGATGGTACTGAGCAATTTCCTAAAGGTAAAGTGTCAAATTTTAG
Organism: Cyanobacteriota bacterium; assembly: GCA_040756535.1. Lineage (GTDB taxonomy): Bacteria > Cyanobacteriota > Cyanobacteriia > Cyanobacteriales > Coleofasciculaceae > JBFLZA01. Next base: position 1,995 of record JBFLZA010000642.1, on the reverse strand, counting down.
ACAGAATTTTGAGTTGCATATTCCTCAAGGCAGTAATCCTATTTCCCAACTAAGTCTTAAAGTTCCACCAGGACTAACTGTAAGAAATAACATTAGCATCTCTGACCAATCAGGTCGGAAAATTAATGCAAATGTTTCGCTTAATGGTCGCAAAATCATTATCGCGTTCCCCGAACCCGTTGCTCCTGGAACCCAGCTCGATATTGCCATGAACCAGGTAAGAAGGTGGGGAGTTTCCAATGCTTGGCGCTACCCTGTTGCTGCTAAATTCATAGGGAGTAACGCTGAACGGTCAATTGGTGTAGCTGTGTTTAAGGCTTATTAAATTAGAGAAACTCTGATACTTTATACCCTAATTGTTCAAGCCGCACAGAGAGGCAAGTGTGAGACTCCATTGTATCCTTCTTCTTACGATTCCCTCGCAGATGCGATCGCAAACAAAAATTGCCCCTCTAGTCCTCAACCCAGAAAACCTTGCCCTTGAACGCGATCGCTGTCTTAAAATGCCTTACTGTTAGTGAGTTAATCTTATGAGAGTGCTGCTAGTTGAAGATGAGCCAGATCTAGGAGCTGCAATTAAGCGAACATTGAGTTTGCAAAAGTATGTAGTTGACTGGGTCTTAGATGGGACTGAAGCTTGGGGCTATCTAGAAGACCAAGGTACAGTGTATACGCTGGCTATCTTCGACTGGCTGCTACCAGGACTCTCAGGAATAGAGCTGCTGCGTCGGTTACGTGCTAGAAAAAATTCCCTGCCAGTGTTGATGCTAACCGCAAAAGACGCTCTGGAAGACATGGTAACTGGCTTGGATGCAGGGGCAGATGACTATTTAGTAAAGCCCTTTAGGATGGCAGAACTACTCGCACGGTTACGGGCATTGCAACGGAGAGCGCCTCAACTCCAACCCCAACAACTTCAGGTGGGTAGCCTCACTCTAGATTACGGCACTCGCATGATTTATTCCCAAAACTCGTCGGGTGAGCAGCAGGTTGTTTCCCTAACGACTAAGGAGTTCCAGCTACTGGAGTACTTCATGAAGCACCCAAGCCAGATTCTTACGAGTGATCAGATTCGCAATCAAATCTGGGAAATGAATGCAGAATCGACGAGTAATGTAGTCGCCGCTCAAGTCCGCTTGCTCAGACGCCAACTGGCAGTAGTAGGCTGCTCTCATCTTATTGAAACTATTCATGGCACGGGTTATCGCCTCAACGCTACCGATGAACCAAAATAAGCTGTTTTCTCAAACCCGTTGGCGACTCGCCAGTGGGTACGCACTCGTGATGGGCTTCATTCTGAGCCTCTGTGGTTTGGGGGTTTATGAAGCAATTCTCCACGTTCACTGGCTAAACTTAGAGCAAGAGCTGAAGGCGGTTGCGGGAACTTTGCATGACAGTATTGAAACGAAACTGAAGCAACCAGGGCGCTTGGAACCAACGCCACAACAACTCTTACCAGAGCAGGAGCCACCAGAGGAACGTCACGTTGCTGGCGCGATTTATCAAGGCAACTACTATGTGCAACTGTTAGATCCTTCCAGACGGATTTTGGCGAGGGTGGGTTTGGAACCAAAAGCGTTGTCTTTTTCCTGTTCAGCCTGCAAAGAACACACTTGGGCAACCCTCAAAGATGCCTCCGGGAATCGTTATCATCAAATTTCCCTACTGCTGCATTCCCCAACCAATGACTCCTGGGGATATCTACAGGTGGGGCGGAGTCTCAAAGACTTAGACAACCACCTCGATAAGTTGAAATTGATTTTGCTGTTAGGATTGCCCATCGCCATGATTTTTGTCGGTGGCTCTAGCTGGTGGTTAGCTGGGTTAGCGATGAAACCGATTTACCAGTCCTACAGACAAATCGAACAGTTTACAGCAGATGCTGCCCACGAGCTGCGGACGCCGATCGCGGCTTCTCAAGCAACGGTGGAATCAGCGCTGATGATGCCTGACTTATCTTACCAAGAGACGCAGGAAATTTTAGGAACAATCGAT
>JBFLZA010000641.1:0-5277 GCA_040756535.1 Cyanobacteriota bacterium | reverse complement strand
CCCATGCGAGTACCAGCTATCCTCTCCTCTCTTGAGATGGGGGAAAGTCCAGCTTCGAGGAATGATTAGGAAACTGCTCTGCTGGCAAAACTAACCTATCAATCTTGAGCAGAAAGAGTAGGAGTAGGATTTCATTCGGATTCAATCAGGTTGTTCGTAGGGGCACGATATATCGTGCCCCTATCCTGTATTCAGGCTAATTTACTTACTTAGAGGTATCGATGAGAGGAACTTTAAAAACGCCATATTTATTGCTTTTTACTTTATTGCTAGGCTGCTTTGTCACCTACTTTTCTATCCCTTACCAGTCTTCCTGGGTGAAAGGATTTTCTCTGGAAATGGCATCAGAAATTATGGGAATTTTTTTGGTTGTATTTTCAGTAGATAGGGTGATAGAAATGGAGCAAATTAAAGAAAAAAATAAACGAGAAGCTGTAGCTTTTTTGCAGTTGAGACGACCTCTTATCCGTCACCTTTATTTACTTTTTAATATATTTAAAGCTTCTACCGAAGAAAAACCAGACAAAACTTATCAAACTATTTCTGATTTATTTGATGATGTTTATTTTGAACAACTAGCCTTTTTGGATTTTTCTAAGCCAGCACCTGTTTTTATGTCAATTGACGAAGCCAATTGGTCAGATTACTTATATAGAGAGTGCGCTCAATTCAAAGAAGCCTTAAACCGAACTGTAGAAAAATACTGCTTATTCTTACAGCCAGAAATTATTGATCTGATAGAAGAAATTATCAATTCTCCATTTATTTGGCTAGTTTTTCAAGCACCTAACATCCGCAAGTTAGGACGAAAGAATAATATATCAGACTCTTATAATTTATTGGCTAGGCAAGAAATTAGAGATTTATTCAAGGAATATACAATTCGAGTTTCAGAGTTATTTGAACAATATAATAAGAGAGTGCCTGAAGAAAAACAGCTTAAACTTTCAGATGCCTTGTGGGCAAATGATGTCCCTCCGAAAATCGGCAGTGGGAGACAATAATACTTTCATTTTTTCCCACTGCTATAACTCAAATATAGAAATTTTCTTAATACAGACACCATCAAGGGTTGTGGAAAATCTATTCCACAACTTTTATCCATCCCTTGCTCAAGCCCTGATAAACCTGTTCAACCAGGTTTTTTTCTTCTAGTGAAAGGGACTTTTTAGACAGGAGAGCAGACATAAAGAGATGTTGGTCAATACGAGTGATTTTACGAAGATTAATAATGCGATTAGCTACTTGCTGAACGGGAAATTTGGGGAAGTAAATTTGAGTCTGCCGCATAATTTTTTCTTCACCAGCTCTGTAATTCTACTATCGGGGAAATTACGGATGCTTTCCGTGATCGGACGTTTAGATTCTAGTGATGCGACCCTGAAAAGAAGTGTGATAGTCCTTTAAGTGTAACGTGATGTAAATCACTAACGGAAGGAATACGATGCTTAATTGTAATAATCCCACAATATAGCACTTTTAGATCTGTGCTTTCCAATACTTAGATGCCTGTAATTGCTTAACTCTGAGTAACTGGGTATCTCCGAGTTCTATGGGAGTCTGGGGAATCAAGGGGGCAACTCCCAAGGCAGCAATGATTTGGCGACCTAAGACTCGCGCTAAAAGGGGAGGGACGGCATTGCCCACCTCTCGAAATCCATGCCATTTAGTGGCGTGAAAGCGGAACCAGTCGGGAAATGAATGCAGTCGCGCTGCCTCTCGCACGGAAATAACTCGTGGATAGTCGGGATGAATAGGACGGGGAGAGGTATAGGCACCCCGATCTGAGCCTGTACCTGCTCTTAGCGTATAGCAAGGTTTATTCCAATCCAAGCGCCGCAAGCGACTGATGGGTTCTAACTGTCCCGGTGGCGTCTGCACAAAGCGCTCAATAGTCGTTTCTGTATGCTGAGTTTGCATGGAACTGGTCAACAACTGGGGATTCCACCAGCGAGAATAGGCAAAATTACTGAGATCGGGGATCAAGTTCCGTAACTTTTTGACATAAAGTGTTGCTTGGGTATGCATTTGATATAGCTGTTCGGGTGTCAGTTGGACGCAGTCTGTATGCCGAAGTTCAGCAAAATCATCTAAGTTGGGCAAATCTGCGATCGCATCTTGTACCGTTACAGATTGAGAGGATACGTTTCCCGCCTTCTTGGTTCCACGCCCTTCGGGTTTAGGATAAGTCAGTTTTTTGCACCCCCTCTGAGAACCTAAAATAAATAACCGCCTGCGCTGCTGCGGTACGCCAAAATGAGTGGCATTTAACACCTGTACGGGTTCAGTGATTTCGTACCCTGCAGATTTAAACTCATCAAATAGCTGCTGGAGAAGATGGGAGTACTGAGTGTGACCTAAACCCGGTACATTTTCCATTACAAAGTAGCGAGGTTGGAGTTCTTTCACTAGGCGGCAGAACTCAAACACCAGAGTATTACGCACATCATCTAGCTGACGCTTCCCCATTGTCGAAAATCCCTGACAAGGGGGCCCACCAAACACTAAGTCAATAGGAATGTCCGGTAGTACTGAGTGCTGAGTACTGAGTACTGAGTATTGTCTATTTCTGACTCCCTCAAGAATCGGTACATTTAACTCAGGACTTTCCTTCGCCCATTCCCCCACAGCTTCCTGAATATCTTGACCCGATAATGTAGCAACATCGGTACATAAAACCTTGGTATGAGGAAAGTTAAAGCCATACACTGCTGCATGGATGGGGTCGTGTTCCACAGCTACCGCGACATCAAACCCCGCCTGCTCAATTCCTAGAGAGAATCCACCAGCACCGGAAAACAAGTCTATTGCTACTGGTCGGCGTGAGGAATTGACCATGCCATATCCATAGGGGACTGAGTAATCTCTGAGCGCAGGTTTGTCTATCGTTCCTCTCCTAAGTATCCAGTAGTCCACTCCTGTCAATTGTGAGGGTTTGGAATCTGTAGGGGTAGTCTTGCATTTGGCCCCAATCTTTGTCTATCACCTCCACTCTTCCCTACAACCTCTCCTGTCTTAGTTGAAATTAGAGCTATTCTGACTGGGGAGCATCCCTTGGTGATAGAAGCGAAAACTATTTTTTCTCAGTCCTTGACAAATTCTGTAGTATAAATGTAGTATAAAAGTATGGCATTCAGTAAAGCGCTGAAAATATCTACTATACAGGCTCCTGCTAAGCCATGAAGCCTCGATAGATTTCATATAGCGCTCATTGCCTGAATCTTGAGATGTTGATCTTAATTGTTTCTTTTGACAATTTGCATTTAAGTTTTCCATCTCGCGCCCTAACCTGTGAAGTTTACACACTATCCGGCTATTAACCGGGAGATTGTGGGTTCAAATCCCGTGTATGAATCAACCACTTTTTCACTCTTTTATGAAGTGGTTCAATTCTTTAAATGCTTACTACAGATAAAGTTCTTACTCCCTCATTAGAAAGGGAGATGAGGAGGTAATCCATGTCAGTTAAAACTATTGAAATTCTTGAACACTTAAAATCGTTAACCATGCTTGAAACCAGTGAACTGGTTAAGCAAATTGAAGAAACGTTTGGGGTTGATGTTTCAACTCAACCGATGTGTATCTTTTCACTTCCGAGAGTTCAACCAATAACATGTATTGACCCCCAAAAAACTGAATTTGATGTAGTACTAGAGGAAGTCCCTGCTGATAAGAAGATTGCAACACTGAAGGTGGTACGAACTCTCACAGGTTTAGGCTTGAAGGAAGCGAAAGACTTTGTGGAGTCAGCACCGAAAGTGATGAAGGAAGCTATTGCACTTGAAGTGGCTGAAGATATCAAGCAACAACTGGAAGCAGCAGGTGCGAAAGTTTCTCTGAAGTAAATTGAATTGCAGTTGTCTGTGCCCTAACTGAAAGGCGCGGGAACGCAAGGCAATGAAGCGCCTCTATGCAAGTTTGCACATTAAGCCAAATGAGCGTGCCAATGCAGTTCTGTTCAAAGATGCACCACGTTCATGGGAGTCTCTTGCATAAATAATTGAAACCCCTCCCCAACCCTCTCCGCTACGGGGAGGGAGCAAGATTTCTGCTCTCGTAGTCGGGGGATTGATAGCGTAGCGGGACGTAGTCCGGGAAGTGAATTCGACTTTTTTAGGGAGATAGTAAAGATGGCAGAAGTATCTGTAAAAGTTGTCAAAGATCTGCGCCAAAAAACGGGTGCTGGAATGATGGACTGCAAAAAGGCGCTGACAGAAACCAAAGGCGATGTAGTCCAAGCGATCGCATGGTTGCGGCAGAAGAACATTGCTTCCTGTGTCATGCAAAGTCGCGTGGCAGTAGAAGGACTAATTGGCAGCTACATTCATACGGCTGGTAAAGTCGGTGTACTGGTAGAAGTGAACTGCGAAACTGACTTTGTCGCTCGCACTCAGGAGTTTCAAACCCTGGTACGCAACATCGCCATGCAAATTGCAGCTTGCCCGAATGTAGAATACGTCAAGGTAGCAGATATCCCAGCCGAAATCATCCACAAGGAAAAACAAATCGAAATCAGACGGGATGACTTGGCGAATAAGCCAGAAGAAATCAAAGAAAAAATTGTTCAGGGACGAGTTGACAAACGCCTGAAAGAAATATCTTTGATGGATCAGCCTTATATTCGTGATCAAAGCATTACGGTAGAACAGCTGGTGAAGCAAGCGATCGCTCAACTCGGCGAAAACATCCAAGTCCGTCGTTTTGTCCGCTTTGTGTTAGGTGAAGGGATCGACAAGTAAAGACGCAAATAAGGGTGGGTAATGCTCACCCTTGTGACTCAGTTAATTTATCTCTTGTAGTTGGCTAACTCTGATATTCTTACCGAATCCATCCCTGTGTCTATGTAGCACAACTATATTTTTTAAAATTCATGGAATTATTCCCTTGTTATTAGTAACGTAGGAGATAATGAGCAATGAAGTTGGCTGAGGCTTTAATTTTAAGAGCAGATTGTCAAAAGAGAATAGAGCAGTTGCGGCAACGATTGGTCAGAAGTGCTAAGGTTCAAGAAGGAGAAACGTCTCCCGAAAATCCGCAAGCCCTCCTTGGGGAGTTGGATGCAGCAATAAATGAACTGACAGACTTGATTAAGAGAATCAACAAAACCAATTCACAAACAAGCCTGGAAGAGGGGATGACAATATCTGATGCTTTGGCACAGAGAGACACACTCTTGCTCAAGCGTGGTGTATTTGATTCTCTCCTTAATGAAGCTGCTTATCAACCCGCTCGGTATAGTGCATCTGAAATCAAATTATTTAGTACAATTAATGTTGC
>JBFLZA010000640.1:0-5293 GCA_040756535.1 Cyanobacteriota bacterium | reverse complement strand
GCAAGAAAACGGCGGGAGTGGACGGGATAAAAGCCCTATCCCCAGCAGCACGTTTTGAGTTAGCAGGTCAACTCAAATTAACCGGAAAATCCCGCCCTACCCGTAGGGTTTGGATACCAAAGCCGGGAAGAGATGAAAAACGACCATTAGGAATACCCACAATGTACGACCGAGCCTTACAAGCAGTTATTAAAACTGCGTTAGAACCCGAATGGGAGGCGGTCTTCGAGCCAAACTCCTATGGGTTTAGACCAGGACGGTCATGCCATGATGCGATAACACAGATAAAACTCTGCATACAGCAAAAAGCTAAATTCGTGCTAGACGCGGATATAGCCAAATGTTTCGACCGCATCAACCATGAAACACTGCTCCAAAAGTTAAATATTAAAGGCAGAGTCAGGCAACAAATAAAAGCTTGGCTAAAGTCCGGAGTAATAGACCAAGGAGCATTCACTGCTACATCCGAGGGTACACCGCAGGGTGGCGTGATTTCGCCGTTACTAGCAAATATTGCCCTCCACGGTTTAGAAGAACGGATAAAACTAGAATTTCCTAGAATGTCACATACAGGAAGGGAAACATGGTTCCACAAGAAAGGTGTTGAATTCAGAACACCTGATGTTATCCGTTACGCCGATGACTTCGTGATACTACATGAAGATAAAGCCGTTGTCCAAGGATGTCGAGAGATAATCTCGAACTGGTTAAAAGGCATTGGACTTGAATTAAAACCTGAAAAGACGAGGCTAACTCACACACTCCATCCAGAGTTAAGTGAGGATGGTAAAGCTGGATTTGACTTCTTAGGTCATCACATACAGCAATACCCTGCTGGTAAATACCAAAGTGACAAAGATTCGCAAGGTAGGATATTAGGTTTTGATACACTCATCACCCCATCAAAGAAGGCGAGTAAGGCTCACCAGGAACAGGTCGGAAGAATCATCAAAAAACATAGGTCTTCGCCTCAATCGGCTCTTATCAAAGACCTCAATCCTGTAATAAGGGGATGGACTTCTTACTTCTCGAACTCCGACGCGCAAACAGTCGGGGAACTAGCAAAACAAGACCACCTAACATACCTGAAACTTCGTAGATGGGCAAAACGCCGTTGTGGGAATATCAGTGATGGTCACGCCAAATACTGGACAAGCATAGACGGCAACAACTGGGTATTTGCAACCAGGACAGGGGAAGCGAACCCTCTGCGGTTACTTTTACATAGGGAATTTAGCAGCAGTAGCACCGACTATGTAAAAGTTAAAGGCGATAAAAGCCCGTTCGACGGCGACCTAGTTTACTGGAGTACAAGACTGGGGACACACCCTGAAATGCCTCATCGAAAGGCTAAGTTGTTAAAACGACAAAAGGGTAAATGTCCCTGGTGCGAATTACGCTTTCTAGAATGGGATGTCCTAGAAGTAGACCACATCATCCCCAGAGCGTTACGAGGTAAGGATGAATGGAAAAACCTACAACTACTACATCGACATTGCCACGATGAAAAGACCGTTCAAGACCTCATAAAAATCAGGAAGAAAGAACACTCAAATTTCCTCAAGAAACTAGCTCAACAATGGAGCAAAATTGAATGGGAGTGGATTAACGATATTCCGGTCATCAAAGGTCGAGCGGTTAAGGAGTCCTGTAGTGACAAAAGGAAGCACATTGAGTAGCCGTGTGCGGTGAAAGTCGCAAGCACGGTTTCGGATGGGAGGGGAGAAGTAGTAATATTTCTCCTCGACCCTACCAAACATACAATCACCGCGCTCTTCTAGAAGGCTCTTAAAGGCTTGGTCTAGACGCTGCTCAAAGAATGTTTTTAGCCCTCCAAGTGAAAACTCCTGAAGGCGATTTACAAAGATGATGGTTTGGTTGAGGCTTAGCAGTAGATGCTCAGAAAGAGCCGTTTCGCCGAAGCTGCTTTGGTCTGCGATCGCTCGAATCAGAAGATGAGTAGCACTGTGTATAGCAGAACCAACCAGCCAGGGAATCAATAAATCTTGAGAAAGTTGATCGCTAAAGGCAGGTCCACTTCTGCTCGTAATCCTGCTGTGGCGCTCCAGAAGCCAGAGTGTTGGTTCAGCGATAGTAGCCGGATCGGGAGCTAATTTGTTGGCATGGAGCCATTTAACAATTCGCTTCGCATCGAACTGAAAGAAAAGTGCCTCAGTGGTTAGTTTGTAAACAGGCATGGGAATCCAGTTTCCCTTGGGTTCTTCACCAGCCAAATCAAAGTATTTTTTATCAAATGCCCACAAAACAGCCGCTTCCGGCTGGTGAGAGAGGCGAGTGTATCCATAGGCAAGATGTAAGACAGGTAAGTCTTGAATGACTTGAACTTGGGTGATTCCCAAACTCTTACGCATTAAATCCCCAGCTTTTGAAAGATTGGCATGGAAGGGAGAGCCAATCTGATCCAGGCGCTTTACAGCATCGTCGAGGCTTTCACGCTGCAAATCCATGAGAACAGCATGGTCACTCAGTTGCTCTCGAAGGGTACGAGCATTTTCTTGATCTGCTGTTAAAATTTGACCGCGATCGCGAGTTTCTTGCTCTACCTGTTTATTTCCTAAAAGCTTTAAGGTACTGGCGGAGAGTCTCGCTAGAGCTTTGCGTAATTTGGCAACGACTGGGCCACCCGCATTACTTTCCTGGGTTTGTTTTTTCTTTGCCAATATAGTTTGGATAATTGTCTCATCCAAACCGCTCTCTCTCATTGATTCGAGCCATTCCTCTAAGTCTCTCTGGTCTTCCTGAGTACCTTTGCCAAGTACACGAAGAGCTTCTGAAAGCTCAGTAAGACTCTTTCCTGTCCAATCAATGTAATCCAGATGTATCGTTAGAAGCGTATGCAACCACTCATGGAACGCTTGAAATTTATTGACGTTAGGAGTTGGATCAATGCGGGAGATAGAATGAACCACTTGCAGTTTTTTATCAGAAACGTTGGTTAGGCGCATCTTTGAACTAGGTTCCTTCCCAGTTGCTTCCTGTACCTCCTTGACAACTTCATGTTGTCTCATGGGAGAATTCTTGCTAAGAAAATGTTCTATCTCTTTGGCATGACTACAAACAGGCACTTTGCATCGCCAACGTTTACGAGCTGCCCTTTCTAAAATGAGATAGTCATAACCATGAGCGGGACAATCATCAGGGCGAAGCTGAATCATTGTGCCATCTGCGTGGGCAAAAACAAAGGGAATTTCATTTAGAGTGGGGTGGTTACAACGATGACAGGAAGCTTCTGGATCTCTCTTCCATTGCCTCATGTAGCGGATAGCTCCGCATTTGGCACACTCTCGAACTTCTAACCTGCTACCATTAACCGATTGAGTGATAACAGGAACAAATTCTGCCGTGTACCTGTCGAATGCCTTCATTTGAGCATCTAGATGCTTCCAGCGAGTCAGTTCTTGACGCACAGCATCTTGTAAATCTTTACCTAGGTCGTCTACCTTACGAGCAAAGTGACGTCTAATTTCAATAGTTCCGACAGGAATTGTAGCAACAGTTCCGGGTTCAAAACGGTGTAAAACTTGTCCTTTGGAACGGGTGTATGCTTGTTTACTCATGTATTCTCCAATAACAAATAGTTAGTATCCAGTAATCCGAATGCCTGCATCGACATCCCGCAAAGATAACAACAAGCGAAAGTTATGAGCGATATCATCCTTAGTCAAACCGCTTGTGACCTGATTGGGTTCATTAGGGTCTTGTAGGATGCGTTCAACCTGGGATAAGAAAGCATCTTCTACCAGAGCGAGTGGTGTATCAAAGACCTGCCCCTCTGCTAGACTATCAGGATTAATAGTTGTGCTAATTTTGGCTACTAGAGCCTTTAAATCAATTGGAACTCGCCCTTGTCCGATGCCATAAATTAGCTCCCGTAATTTATCAACCTTGTCCATTTCTGCTAGGTCACTAACCTGATTTCCCGGTCGAGCCGCAGGGCCATCAATGTGAAGTAACCGACCCAGAAGCAAACCAAAAGCTGTTCGGTAAAGAGCATTGTGAGCAAAGCGGTCAATCGGGACAGCTTCCACCATCTGCTCCAAATATTCGTGAGCTTTAACAAAGTAGTCGAAAATCGCTCGTTCGCGAGCGCGTTGAGGTCGAAACAAAATGAATACTAATCCCGGCATAGTACGCCCAGCACGACTCGATGCCTGAATGTATTCAGCGGTTGTATTAGGCCAACCAAAGAACAGCATCAGATTGAGCCGATCGATATCAACACCATGAGAAATCAGACTGGTTGCAACAACATCTGATAGCCTTTGTGATTCGCTCAAATTCGGAGTGAGTTGGGATGTTTCCATCCGTTGGAGAACTTCCTTTACTACTTCAATGCCGTCATCCCCAGACAAAGTAATTGCCTCTGGGAGCATAGTAGTAGCTCGGTCTTCGCCAAACTCTTCTCTCAGACCAGCTTTCACTTGTTCATTGATAGAGCGTCGAATATCAGAGCCATCATTTTTGGAGTTAACGTATGTGCAACAAAGGTCATGCTGATCGACCAGTTTCAAAAAAGTATCATCTGTGATATTCCCTAATCCATACTCAACTTTAAACTTTGCTGGATTACTACGAATAATCTCTAACTCAGTACGAATAGCTTGAATCAGAGCCATTGCTGCATCAAGTGAATTCACAGAGGTAGGACGCAACCCAACAAAGCCTCGTGTAACGTACTTACTATGAGCATTGGCATAGAAACTACGACCTTGAGCAGGTCCTCGGACAGGAAATTGAGAGAGTTCTCGCCAATAAAGATGCTTTGTCTGTTGCTCTGCGCCCTCAATGGTTGCGGTTGCTGCCAGAACTTTGGGACGTATGCCTTTCCGCTCTTGGTGAATCACATCAATGAGAGCTTCATAATGACCATCAAATGTCCCTAGTTCCTCGCGGAGTAAATGCAATTCATCTTGAAAAATTAGAGGGATGCCAGGGTCAACAGGTTGCTTAGACAGAGGCTTAATTTGTTTACGAGTACATCCACCAACTGAATCGTTTTTATGGCAAGTATCGTTGGCTGCAAATCCATGCACAGAGCAGACATCAGAAACAGCCCCGAACAAAGTACGACTGGCTGGACGGAAAGTGATATTAGCAATTTTATCCAGGGTTCCTACTAACAGAGTTGGCAATCGGCTGTAGATATCCTCATCCACAATATAGAGCGGAAGTTCACGACCGCAAGCACCTTTTGTTGAAGATTGATCTAGAGAGCCACAACGATGCCGTAGTTCATTAGTTGCTCTATCAATAAAAGTGTGAATTTCCTCTA
>JBFLZA010000639.1:0-5313 GCA_040756535.1 Cyanobacteriota bacterium | reverse complement strand
AGGTTGGGCAGGAACAGTGTCAGCATTTTGGTTGAGATTACCCAATGGTAGCAGCCCCTTCACTGAACTAGCCTTAAACAAGTTGCTGACTGGCTTCTGGTTGTGGCTAGCTGCTCCTGGATTTATTGCGTTTCTCAGCATTATCAAGTTAATTAACAACTTACTTGTGAAAGGTAAGTAAGAGACAAGGATGGAGTTAGAGGTTTGAGTATCATCCGAACAGAAAGTTACGCGATTGCCCAAGGCTTCGGAATTAAAGCGTTATCTGTGCTAACGCGAACTTCAACCACATGAAATGTCTTGTTGATACCTCTACTCTGTTCTAGCGAATGGGGAGAAGCATCAGCACGTCATAGCACTCGCAAGAATAATTAGAATTTTCATTGTCCTCTAGGAATAGCGATCGCATCAACCTTCAGCAGTTCTTGTGCCCCACGCTTACCATGCTGGGACTTGCGATGCGATGACCAATGACCAATGATGTGAAATCAAGCAGTAAAAAGTTGGGCGATGAGCGGCAACAACAGCGCATCAGCGGCGAGAACGAGCAGCCGTGAGCATCAGAGCTGCTGTGAGCAGCAGAAAAAGAGTGGGCAGGCCAAAGTAAATACCTGCATAAACGGCGTTAGTAGAGCGGGTCTTAGTATCGTCAGTACTAAGCCAAACATTCATGGCACCAAGATTAACGATCCCGAACAAGAAGTGTAGGGCTAGCACCACGATAGTAAGACCAACAACCCAGCGCTGTGCTAAGTTCAGGTATCGCTTCCAAGCCAGAACGACTAGCCTGAGTGCGACGGCAAGAGCAAGCCAGCGAATGAGCATAACAGGAAAGAAGATGATGATGGCTTCATTAGGAGTGGTGCCAGGATATGCAAAAGGAGAGAGGGACAACGACCAGAAAAGCAGCAGAGCGGTGGTGCCAAGCGAAGCAAACCAACAACTCCAGAAGAGAACTTGTTGCATAGCGTTGAAAAAATTTATTTTCCCTTAAGGCTTGTGAAAGCAATCTCATTCGGTAAGGCTAACAATCGCTGTTATGACGCCATCTATATCGATTGGACGAGACATGAACAGTTGAAAACCCGCCTCCTTTACCTCGGTACTACTTACCTCGGGGTTCCATGCTGACTCTACCGCAATGGCTGGAATTTGTTTGTTTCCTTTGGACTCATGGGCGCGGATCTTTCTGATTAGTGAAAAGCCGTCTTCATCTTCCAGGAAGATGTTGCTGATAATTAGGTCTAGCCGCTCCCGCTCTAGTACCACAAGCGCAACGCTGGCTTTCTTAGCTTGTATCACCTCGGCTCCAGCCTCTTCGAGGAAGGTAGTCCATAAAAACGCATTGTCAGGATTGCTCTCAACAACAAGTATTCGCCGACCGTTAAGGACTACTGTCATATTCCCCTACATAAGATGGGACAACGCGATCGCACACTCACCCTTCATCAACACTTCATAGATAGGGGGTGACACCCCTCACCCCTAAGCGTAATAATAAGGTTAGTAGATGCACCCTGATGATCGAGAGAGCCGCAAAACGTGACTCTCTTATTTTTTTTTGGGCAAAGCGCCAAATTTACGTAAATATACTATTTGCAAGGCAGTGACTCTTTAGTTAGCTTCGATAAAGTGTACCTTGGTATTTCTGCTATGCCGAGAGACTGGCAATGCTGACACACTCTTGGGTTATAAAAGACAATTGCCCCTAAAGCTACGTATCTGAAGTTTTGGAGAAATCGTCAAGAGTGAGTCGGAAAGTTTTGAACACAGAAACTGCTACTTCTACTACCCTACCCCTGACCTATGTGGGCAAAATGACCCAGCAGCAACTCGAAAAAAACCTCTGGGATGCGGCGGACATTTTGCGGGGGAAGATTGATTCAGGAGACTTCAAGCACTACATTTTTGGGCTGCTGTTCTTCAAGCGCCTGTGTGATGTGTGGCAGGAGGAGTATGAGGAACGGCTCAAACTCTATGAGGATGAGGAATTAGCGGCTGACCCCGAAGAACACCGCTTTCATATCCCTCCGGGGGCGTTTTGGGATGATGTGCGATCGCATTCTACCAATATTGGCGAACGGCTTAACATTGCTTTCCGGGCGATTGAAGATGCCAATACCCGTTTGCGGGGGGTGTTTCAGGATGTGGATTTTAACAATAAGGAACGCTTCCCGGATGCCACGTTAGAGTTATTGTTGCAGCATTTTAGCCAGCATCGCCTGCGGAATTGCGATGTGGAGGCGGATATTCTGGGCGCGGCTTACGAATATCTGATTGCTAAATTTGCCGATGATGCGGGGAAGAAGGGGGGCGAGTTTTATACGCCGAAGATGGTCACTCGTTTGATTGTCGAGTGTTTGCAACCAGAGGAGGGGATGAGTATCTATGACCCTACCTGTGGCTCTGGCGGTATGTTACTAGAGATGGTAAATCATCTCAAGCGTCAGGGGAAAAATCCCAAGTCGTTGCAGTTGTATGGTCAGGAGATGAACCTCAACACTTGGGCAATTTGTCAGATGAATTTGTTTCTCCACGATATTGATGATGCGTTTATTGTTCGGGGGGATACCTTGCGGGAACCGAAGCATTTAGTTGCGGAGGGAAGTAAGGTATTAAAGACGTTTGACCGAGTGCTGGCAAATCCACCGTTTTCTTTGAAGAATTGGGGAGATGAGACTTGGAAAAACGGGGATAAGTTTAGCCGCGATACTTATGGTTGTCCGCCAAAATCTTATGGGGATTTGGCATTTGTGCAGCACATGGTTGCCAGTTTAAACTCAACTGGAAAGTTGGGGGTGGTGTTACCGCACGGGATTTTGTTTCGGGGGGGTGCTGAGGCGAAAATTCGTGAGGGGATGCTGAAGGACGATTTGATTGAGGCGGTGATTGGGTTAGCACCGAACCTATTTTATGGCACGGGTATTCCGGCTTGCGTGTTGATTATTAGTAAGGAGAAAGAAGCAGCGCGACGGGGGAAAGTGCTGTTTGTTAATGGTGCCGAGGAGATGGTGGAGGGGAAAAACCAGAATATTCTCTCTAAGGCGAATGTCGAGCGGTTGGCTAAGGCGTTTGTAGCGTTTGAAGATGAGGAACGTTTTGCGCGGGTGGTGGAGTTAGAGGAGATTAAAAAGAATGATTTTAATCTCAATATTGCCCGTTATGTGCAGACGGCTGAAGAGGAGGAGCAGATTGATGTGGCGGCGGAGGTGATGGTTTTAAAGGAATTGTTGGAGAAGCGGGATAAGGCGGAGAGTAAAATGCTGGGGTTTTTGAAAGAGTTGGGGTATGAGTAAGGAGGCGGGGATGAGCCATTATGTCCTACGAAGAATTTAATCTGGAACAAATTAGCTCTGATTTTGGGCTAGAAATTGAGGAGAATGTCGAGCTATTTGCGGATATTCAGGAAGTGCAATTAGACGAGTTCTTCTTAAGATACCTGCACAATAACATTCCTTTAGCTGTAGCCATTAGTACAGAAAAGGCAAAATCAGAAATGATTCTTGCTCCGATTTTGATTGAGTTGAGGAGGATGTTAAACAATCAAATTAGTTTGTTTTCTGGCGTGAAGTTTAATGTGGACAGTACCAGGGGGTTAAATGGGTTCTGTGATTTTCTGATTAGTCGAAGTCGGCAGCAGTCTTTTATTAAGTCTCCAGTGGTGGCAATTGTGGAGGCAAAGAATGACAACATCAAGAGTGGCTATGCTCAGTGTATGGCAGAGATGATTGCGGCGCAAATATTTAATGAACGGGAAGGACAGGAATTTGAGAGTATATTTGGTGTGGTGACGAATGGTAATCAATGGAAGTTTTTGAAGTTGAACAAAGATACTATTTATATTGATTTGAATGATTATTATATTATTAGTCCTGAGAAAATCATGGGGATTTTAATTAGCATGGTTAAGCCTGAATCAATCAATAGTGTGCAGGTAAAGGGTTGAGCCGGATAAAGCTGAGGAGATAACAGTTTTTTTGCAGGAGTTGGGATATGGGTTATGATTGACCACGATCGCTTATTCAAAGAACTCCTGTCTACTTTTTTTGTGGAGTTTATCGAGCTATTTCTGCCGGATGTCATGGCTTATTTGGAACCGGACTCGGTGACGTTTCTGGATAAGGAAGTGTTTACCGATGTCACGGCAGGAGAGCGTTATGAAACGGATTTGCTGGTGCAGGCGCAGTTTCGGGGTGAGTTGTCTTGTTTCTTGATTCATGTGGAGAATCAAGCGAAGGCGCAGGCGAATTTTGGCAAGCGAATGTTTCGCTATTTTGCTCGCTTGTCCCAGAAGTATGACTTGCCGATTTATCCGGTTGTGGTGTTTTCTTATGACCAACCCAGAGTTGCCGCCGCGAATCAGTTTCGGGTTGAGTTTCCCGATTTTCGGGTGCTGGAATTTAACTATCGCGTGATTCAACTGAATCGTCTCAATTGGCGCGACTATTTGGGACAGGCGAATCCGGTGGCGAGTGCCTTGATGGCAAAGATGCAGATTGCGCCATCAGACCGTCCGAGGGTGAAGGCGGAATGTTTGCGGTTGTTGGTGACGTTGCGGTTAGACCCGGCGAGGATGCAGTTGATTTCGGGTTTTGTGGATACCTATCTAACGCTTACAGAGTCGGAGGAGCAAGCGTTTCAGGAGGAACTTGGTAGGATTGAGCCAGAGGAACAGGAGCGGGTTATGCAGATTGTTACCAGTTGGATGCGGACGGGGATTGAGCAGGGGAGACGCGAGGGAATTTGGGAAGGAATTCGGGAAGGAATGCGCTTGGGGAAAGAGCTGGGGAAAGAGGAAGGAATTCGCCTCGGCAAAGTTTCTATGGTAATGCGTTTTCTACATCGCCATATTGGTGAGTTGGATGCAGCATTAGAGGTGCGAGTTCGGGGGTTGTCGGCTAGTCACTTAGACGCGCTGAGTGAAGCGCTGTTAGATTTTACGACTGTAGATGATTTAACCCAATGGTTGGATAGCCACGAAGAGCGCGGGTTAATCTCGATTATCTTGCGTCAGCTTCAGCGTATGGTTGGGGAACTTGAACCGGAGGTTGAGGCACAAGTTCGGGAGTTGGAGGTGGCGCAGTTGGAAGAGTTGAGTGAGGCGTTGTTAGATTTTGAGGATGTGGGGGATTTGACGGATTGGTTGAGGAATTTGGAAGGGGGAGAGCAGGGGTGAGCGTGCTGAAGCGGTTGCTGGAAAAGCAAGATAAGGCGGAGAAGAAAATGCCGGAATTTTCGGAAAAGCTTGGGTATGAGTAATCAGGTAGGAATAGAGGTAAGTCATTTTAAGAAAACTGATATAGGACAGATTCC
>JBFLZA010000638.1:0-5316 GCA_040756535.1 Cyanobacteriota bacterium | reverse complement strand
GGTCCTCTGAAAAAAGTTACCGTTTACTATAAAAACGGCAAACGACCAGAAGAATTAGGATTTCAACAGTTTAAACAGCAATACACCATTGACCCTGACGAAGCCAAACGACTGGAACAAGAGAAAAAGCAAGCCTTTCCTGATGTTGACTATGCTGTAGTTGAATATCCTTTACCTTTACTGGAAAAAGGAATTGAAATTGTGGATAGTCCAGGACTGAATGATACCGAAGCGCGTAACGAACTGTCGCTAGGATATATCCATAATTGCCATGCGATTCTCTTTATTTTGAGAGCCTCTGAGCCCTTAACGCTTGAAGAACGCCGTTATCTAGATAATTACATTAAAAGTCGAGGGTTAACTCTTTTCTTTTTAATTAATGCTTGGGATGAAATTCGCAATGAACTACTTGACCCCGATGATTTAGAAGCCCTTCAAGAAGCTGAAAATAAAGTACAGCAAGTGTTTCAAACCAACCTGGCAGATTATTGTCAGGTGGATGGAGTAAATGTTTACGAGAAACGAGTTTTTGAGCTTTCCTCGCTTAAAGCGCTGCGGTTACGGCTGAAAAACCCTCTCGATTCCCTGGAAAAAACAGGCTTTCCAGAGTTTATGGCAGCCCTCAATAACGTTTTAACAAAAGAACGAGTTATTGCTGAATTGCGACAAGCGAGAACCTTAGCACAGCAAACTCATACCTATATTCATGAAGCTGTTCAACGCCGCACACCTCTTCTCAGCCAGGATGTGAAGGCGCTGAAAGATAAAATTAGCTCTCTTGAGCCTGAATTTAACAAACTGACGGATATTCGCGATCAATTCTTAGATGAAATTCGAGGGATGCGAGATACTAAGGCAAGAGCGATCGCAGATTCGTTTCGGAACTATACGTTGAACTTAGGCAATACTTTTGAAACCGATTTTGTTCGCTATCAGCCGACGCTTGGCTTTATCGATTCTCTACAAAAGGGTAAACGCGAAGAGTTTAGTGCAGCTTTTAAACAAGCATTTGAGCAGTACATCAATGACAAAATGGCTGCTTGGGAACTCACCGTCGAGCAAGAGATGAACGAAGCCTTTTCTCAACTGGCTAGGAGTGCGGCAAACTATGGTGCATCCTATAGCCAGGTAACCGAGTGGATGAGTGAAAAGTTAATCGGGCAAAAGGTATACGCCCCTACAGGGGGTGAAGAAGAGAATTCGCCAGCTTGGGCCAGTTGGGCGATGGGGTTTTTAATGCTAACTACGGGTAACGTTGCAGGTGTGGCACTGGCAGGAGCAGGTTTTGATTGGAAAAGTATCCTAGTCAATGCTCTGGGCGTAATTGGCATCTGGGGCTTTTTAACGGTTTTTTCGATTCCGTTTGTTGCGATTACAGGCCCCGTAGGTATTGCACTACTAGGGCTGGGAGTTGGTGCTGTGCAAGCAGAGCAAGCTCGTCAAGAATTGATTAAAGTCACCCAGAAAGAGTTGGTAAAGCATCTTCCTCAAATCGCCCAAGAGCAATCAATACCGATTAAACAAGCTATAGAAGACGCTTTCAATGCCTACGAACAGGAAGTAACTAAGCGGGTAAATAATGATATTAAAGCTCGGAAAGCGGAGTTAGATAATCTACTCAAGCAAAAGGGGTCGTGGGAATTTAATCAAGATAGTGAATTAAAGCGCCTGAAGTGTTTAGATGCTGATGTATTGACTCAATACCGAAGTGTTGAGTTTATTTATGATTGTTTACTTGCCTCACCTCTTTGAGGTTTTGTTTACAGTCGGGTCGGTATGGAGCTTCAAAAGTCAGCCTATCTTTATAAAAGAAACACAAATGCACACAGATGGACACAGATGAGTAGAGATAACATTAGATTCTTCTGGTATTGGCTGTATCTCTCTGCGGTTCATAATTTCCCCTTGAGTAGTTTTGCAAGAAATATAGTCCATTTGTAAAGGAATCCAAATGAGTTACAAAATTGAAGCGGATAGTTTCATCAATGATTTGAATCGAGTCACTCAAGTTCGCTATGAAGTGGCTAGTTCTCTTGCAAAAATCGCAGAAACTCTCAACCAATCTGAAGCCGAGGGTAAGACGAGGTCGGGCGGATTGGGTCTAGAGACAGAGGTTGAAGACCTTACGATTGCTAGTAAAAATATCCGTAGTGGGGTATTTCGACTGCTGGTTTTAGGGGATATGAAGCGAGGAAAAAGTACATTCCTCAATGCTTTAATTGGGGAAAATTTATTACCTAGTGATGTTAACCCCTGTACGGCGGTACTAACGGTTTTACGCTATGGTCCCGAAAAGAAAGTGACGGTTCACTTTAATGATGGGAGAATTCCAGACCAACTAGATTTTAAAGAGTTTAAGCATAAATACACCATCGATCCCGCTGAAGCCAAGCAACTTGAACAAGAGAAAAAACAAGCGTTTCCTGGTGTGGATTATGCTGTCGTTGAGTATCCCTTACCCTTGTTAGAAAAGGGGGTGGAAATTGTTGATAGTCCGGGACTGAATGATACAGAAGCCAGGAATGAATTGTCTTTGGGTTATATCAATAATTGCCATGCGATTCTCTTTGTGCTGAGGGCGTCGCAACCTTGTACGCTGGGAGAACGGCGTTATCTGGAAAATTATATTAAAGGTCGGGGGTTAACCGTTTTCTTTCTCATTAATGCTTGGGATCAGGTGCGTGAGGCATTAATTGACCCGGATGATGAGGAAGAATTGAAAGAAGCTGAAGATAAACTGCGGCGAGTTTTTAAAGCGAACTTGGCAGAGTATTGCCGAGTGGATGGGCATGATGTTTATGATGAGCGAGTGTTTGAAATCTCCGCGATTAAGGCGCTAAGGAAGCGAATGAAAGATGCTTCCGCTTCTTTGGAAGGGACAGGATTTCCGGAGTTTATGGGGGCACTCAATACTTTTTTGACTCAGGAAAGAGCGATCGCAGAATTGCGACAGGCAAGAACCCTCGCACGTCAAGCTGGCACTCGCACGCAAGAAGCGATCGCACGCCGTGTTCCTTTACTGGAACAAGATGTCAAGCAACTGAAAGAACGGATTAATTCAGTTGAACCTGAATTTACTAAACTGACTCATATCTGTGACGAATTTATCGCAGAAATTCGCTCAACTAGAGATAGTAAGGCAAAAGCGATCGCAGATTCGTTTCGTTCCTATATTTTAAATCTCGGAAACACCTTTGAAACCGATTTCCTGCGCTACCAGCCTGAACTCAGATTGTTTGATTTCTTGAGTAAAGGGAAACGGGAAGCCTTCAATGCAGCACTACAAAAAGCATTTGAGCAGTACACTACTGACAAGTTGGCTGAGTGGAGTCTGACGGCAGAACAAGAAATGAATGCTGCCTTTCTAGGATTATCCCAAAAAGCGGCACAATATGGGGCTTCTTACAGTCAGGTTACTGACCGAATTACTGAAAAATTAACCGACCAAAAGGTCAATGTCAATCCCAATGCCGCGATGGAAGAAGATAACTCACCCGGATGGACAAAGTGGGCAATGGGTTTATTTTCCCTAGCACGCGGTAACATCGCAGGCGTAGCGATGGCGGGAGCAGGTTTTGATTGGAAAAATATTCTCTTCAACTATGTGGCAGTGATTGGTATTGGTAGTATTATCTCTGCCGTTACAGGTATTTTCTTGGGGCCAATCGGACTGGCATTAATTGGCATGGGTGTTGGATTCGTCCAAGCCGACCAAGCGCGACAAGAATTGGTAAAAACCGCTAAGAAAGAATTGGTGAAATATCTGCCTCAAGTGGCAAATGAGCAATGGTTACCTGTTCATGATGCAGTCAAAGAGTGTTTTGAGGCGTATGAGCGGGAAGTGACTAAGCGAATTGAGGAGGATATTCAGGCGCGAAAAGCTGAGTTAGAGAATCTGCTCAAGCAAAAGGAATCTTACGAAATCAATCAGGGAGCAGAATTAGAACGTCTCAAGAAATTAGAGTCTGATGTTTCCTCGGAATTACGGAGTATTGAGACACACTATCAAAATTTCATAGCCTCGATTGCATAGTAGGGTGGGTACTGCCCATCCTTAGATAGCCCTTTTTGGATTTTAAACTTATGAGAAACTGGCCGGCTTGGATTCCTAACCCTAATGCATGGATGAGTGCAATTCTCCTGATTTTACTTTGGCGGGGAATTGGCGTTGTCATCCGCATAATTTTTGAATTGAGCGAGCCTTTGATGGCGATTTCAATCAAGTTGAAATTCTTACTGTACTTTTTAGCTCTCTTGTCGCCGATTTTGGTGATTGCCATCGCCCACCATTTGCTGCACCTGTTTCTAGATCATTATGCTCCTAGCAGTCGATCGCCAGGAATGAGCAGAGTTGAAGGATTCCTTCCGATGTTAATGAGTTGGTGGGAGGGATTCTATGGCTGGATGGCAATCACTTTGGCAATGGTGGTAAGCATCATGGTTGAGATTCTCTTCTCACCCTCGCCTAACTCCCTCTATCATCTGCTTGCCTGGTGGGATGAACTGAGAGATTTATTTACACTCCCTACCCTTTACCAAGTAGTTACCACAGCGTACCTTTACCAATTTGAATATTTAGTTCGGAATCACCTGATGGCTGTTGGTTCTGCTAGTGAGTCCAATCCGGAGTGAGGGAATAGCGTTGAAGTTGGTTAGAGGTGTATGAAAGTTAGCTGGCATCTACAACACAAAATTTGCCTGGGGAGTATAGTTCTATCACTTCTCCAGGTAGCCTCTTGTTTTTCCGTGCAGGCAGTTTCCCTCAAACAGACAGCCACTGCCAAGCGTTTTGTTGATTGGTGTTTGAACCAAGAAAAACTTTCCCCGGATGCCAAACATACGGTTGAAGTGCTATTGGAGAAGGCGGGAACAACCCAATGCGATCGCGCTGAAAACAAGCTTTCGACTCTCATAAAACTCGACCTTTCATCCAGCCAAATCGCTGATTTAAGACCACTCTCATCTTTAAGCAACCTGAGTGAACTTGACCTGTCCTTAAATCAAATTGCCGATCTGACACCTCTGTCTTCCCTAACTAATCTCACTGATCTTGACCTTTCCAATCCCGTTGATCAGCTACTGTCCTCATTAGAGTTGTCATCCCCAAACACGCCTAAGCTCTTCTACAATCAAATCGCCGACCTGAGACCCCTATCATCTCTGACCAAACTGACGACTCTTGACCTCTCATTAAATCAAATCGCCGACCTAAGACCGCTATCATCTCTGACCAAACTGACGACTCTTGACCTCTCCTACAATCGAATCACCGACCTAACACCATTGTCCTCCCTGAAAGGGTTGAACAAGCTTGAC
>JBFLZA010000637.1:0-5320 GCA_040756535.1 Cyanobacteriota bacterium | reverse complement strand
TCAAATTTATCGATCGCGCTGTCACTCTCAAGACGCTAAAATGCGATCGCATGTTCATGAACTGTAGTGATTGTAACGAATCACTTCAGAACTTACATCTTCCCTTGACATAAATTTGTTTTGCGCTTAGCTTGAATATTTTTCAGATGCTTCTTCACCGTATTGAGGGAAATATACAGCTTAGCCGCAATTTCTTGACGAGTATAGTTAGCGCGACTCAGCAACCACACTTCAGCTTCGCGAGGAGTCAGCCCATAGTGATTAACTTCTGAGATAGCTAGATTCTGAAGCGATTGAGAGCGATTTTCCAGGATTACTAATAGGCAAGGACGACTAAGGGCATTTAACGGGAGCCATTGAACTCGAATTCGCAGTGTTATTGATTGATTCGTTGTCATCTCGGATTCAACAAGCGCTGCCTGTTGAGAATACGAACTAGAGCTTTCCAATAAAGTTTGGCAAACTGCCCAGATTTCTTTGGGTACTGAATTGGGGCGGGGTTCGTTAGGGATAAGTTGAGTACAAATTTGCTGAGCTAAATCATTCGATTCAAGCAACTCTCCTTGCTCAGTCAGAATCAATATCCCATCCAGAAAGTTTTCAAGGATTGATTTAAAAAAAGCTTTTTCTGATTTTAAAACAGCAGGAGTTGGTGTTGCTGCTTTTTTAATAAAAGTTTGTATCGTAGAATATTGAGCGAGCATCATCAATCTCAAGTAATGTAAACTGACAAATCTGTAACCTTAAAGGACGCCAGAGCAGGTACTTCACTAAAGAACTAAAGATGTAGATGCACAGTAGGTAAAAATACCAGGAAAATACTTGTGTTTCGTCAATTGATTAGCTACGTAGCTATATTACTTATCACCCCACGATAAGTGATTTATGCAAAGTCTGTGGTGTTTGTAGAGTTGAGGCGAGCGCTCGCTGTTTTTGTTCCTTTTGACTTAGCAACAGAAAATTATTTCGCATGAGTTCCCGCTCCACTGCGATCATCGGGGGCATCGTCAACAGGAGGTGATGAAGCCGAGTTCTTATATAGAGCAGTGAGTGAAGAATGTTGTACAAGAATATTGTTAAATATCGCCGTTTCTACCAACGAAGAAGCTTGAGCAGCCGTTGCCGGCGGACTTAAGCCTGAAGTTAAAATAATGGCGGTGATGGGTATAAAAAACTTAATGTTCATGGGAGAGTCCTCAGTGGTGTTGAATTAAGAATATTTAAGGGAATTGTCCTTAAGCGACTTACCTCTCAGGGAGGCTGGAAGACTTTTAAAGTTGGAGGTAAGTAGTTAGGGGAACTGCCCGAACTTAGGGGATTCCCTTAACTTTTTGGAGAAAAGTTAGAAAATAGGGAAAAAGAGATGGCTAATAGCTCCTTCTCTGTTGCACCTGCCGCTTTGGCTTTCGGACTGCTAGTACAAGAAGGCAGGAGGCAGGAGTCTCCAAGGAAAAAAAGCTTGTATAGTAAGCTTTTTAAGCTTTTTCAACTGGATAGTTATTTCCGCCACGCTGCACTAGCTTTCTATAACTTCATCAAACCCGACGCCTGCTTGAGATGCGGATGGAGAAAAACTTGAGATTGCTTGACTTATGCTTGACTTGTGTTGTGAGCTGCTAGAACAAGATAGGCGTAGTGAGAAGCTGTTCTACATCAAGCCGGCACTATCGTTACTGTTAAAACTCTTGTAGTATCTTGCCTGTCTCAGCGATGCAAGTTAAATGTAAAATCGGTTACCAACTCCCAACTCAAGTAGAGAAGCTGAGAGAAAGTACAGTTATTAGCAGAGCTAATCCGGCATTTGGACGAGAGTGAGTTTTGAGCATACATACATCCAAAGTTACTGACCTGATATGGCGTTTACAGTAAAAAATTGGATGTAGAAAATGAGTAAAGGGTGTGTCACTTTTATGAATTGTCAGCTCCTGTAGCATTTTGTCGTAGCTCAGGATGTTTCTTTTGTGGCTTTCTGACAACTCAATGCAGGAGAGCGACCCAAGTTTCTTCTTGTGACAGTTTCGCTTTATGAACACTGCATTTTGACACCCATAGCTAACTGTGGTAGTAGAGCTGTATGAGTGAGTAAATGGCTGATCAATCTCAATTCAGCCAATCGCTACAAATCCGTATCAATTTCAACTAGCTTAGTTCTTGACGACAAACCCAACTTTATTCGGATTTGGGACTTAGCCACATCAAACTTTTTTGCTAATACCTCAATTAACTCTTTATTCGCCTTACCATCCACAGGCGGTGACTTTAGATGTACCGTCAAAATTCCATCAGTAGATTCTTCTATAGCTTGTTTTTTAGAGTTCGGTTTAACTTTAACTTGTTTTTGCATTCCGCTCGAACTTGAATTTCTCTGGTTCTCTTCGTTCCCCAAGCAGTAGAGGGTTTAGCATCTGCTTTTATACATTGCCTTCCCTCTACTCCTTCATTCCCCATTCCCTATTCTAAAAACAAATTAACCTAAGCATAAAAATAAAGGAATAGGGAAAGATAACTTCTCATTTTTAGTCGCACAGTTTAAGCGCATTGCTTCTAACTGATAAGTTTGCCGTGCGATAGAATAATACACAACATCGTTGTCGTAGTAGTAAGCCTCCTTCTCGTATTTCATTCCGATTTTTTCCATAACCCGACGCGAGGCGATGTTTTCCGGTTTGGCGATCGCAACAACTCGGTCGAGTTGAGCCACGTCAAACCCATACTTGAGAGCGGACCAAGCTGCTTCCGTGGCTAAACCCATCCCCCAGTAGGGTTTCAACAACAAATACCCGATTTGAACTTCGGGTGTATTTTCGAGGAATTTAAATCCACAATGACCGATTAGCTGTTGATTCCTCTTACAAACTACAGCCCACACTCCAAAATGGTGCTTTTGCCAGTTGTCTGTAAAAGCATTAATTACCCCCCTAGTTTGTTCCCAGAGGAGCGGCTTTTCATTCGACATGTATTTAAACAAATCGGGTTGGCTGTAGATGCGATACAGATCTTCTGTATCATCGGGAGTAAATTGCCGAAGTAGCAATCGCGGTGTTTCTAAGTCACGCGCAGCAAAGCGCCTGAGTTGCAGGCGAACTGCCTCTATCTCACGCATGATGATAATGTAATCTCCTAAACTAGATTATTAAAGCTTGTGCTTTTTTTTGAATTTTTTGATTGTTTTGTTACAGAAATTACGACTCAGGGTTTAAATGGCGCAGTTATCACCGGTCTCGCAGACGAATCGAAATCAGCGTCCCCGCGAGAACGATTGGCGGCTCTTTTTGCGGCTAGTGCCTTATGCTCGCCGCACAGGACGCCTGCTATTTGTCTCCATGGGTTTGTTGCTGCCCTTGTCTATCGCAAGTGCAGTGCAACCCCTGATTATCGGACAAGCTATTTCCTTAATTCGTTCTGAAGATGAAACTTGGTTTTTTCTCAAAGATCAATCGCTATCTCAAGGATTAAGCATTCTCATCGCCCTACTCCTTTTCACTATTCTCATCCGACTGGTGTTTGTCGCGATTCAGGGATTTTTGGTAGTGAAACTAGGGCAACAAATGACAGCCTGGATTCGCGAAGACCTCTTTGACCACGTTACCTCCTTGGCAGTGCGATTTTTTGATCGCACACCCGTTGGACGGTTAATTACTCGCCTCACCAGCGATGTTGAAGCTCTCGGTGATGTCTTTTCCACAGGTGCGATCGGGATTATCGGAGACGTACTCTCCATATTGGTAATTGCCATCACCATGTTCTTCCTGCAATGGCAGCTAGCGTTGATGCTAGTGCTGATGCTCCTACCCGTCACCGCTCTCATTGTTTACTTCCAGCAAGAGTATCGCAAAGCCAACTACAAAGCCAGGGAAGAACTTTCGGCGCTCAACTCAATGCTGCAAGAAAATATTACTGGCATTAATATTGTGCAGCTATTCCGCCGTGAGCCATTCAATAATGAGATGTTTCGCAAGGTTAACCAAAGCTACATCAAAGAAGTCGATAAAACAATCTTCCATGATTCAGCCGTTTCAGCAACCTTGGAGTGGATTAGCTTTATTGCGATCGCAGGGGTGCTGTGGCTGGGAGGTTGGCTTGTCCTGCGCGAGGATTTGAGTTTTGGGGCATTGTCAGCCTTTATCCTCTACGCACAGCGTCTGTTTGACCCCTTGCGTCGGTTTGCCGAAAAATTTACCATGCTTCAAGCAGGATTTACGGCCGTTGAACGCATCAGCGACATTATGAACGAGCCGATTGAAATCCGCGACCCTGAAGAGTTGAATGTTAAAAGCTTACAAGGTGTAAGTTCCAACTCCAACCTACCCCTACTCTCCGAGAACGGCTACGCCGAACGGGGAACGCTGACGCTCGAAGACTCGCGAACGCTTCGCTATCGCGAACAACCTGCAACCTTATCGGGGGAAATTCGCTTTGAACATGTCTGGTTTGCCTACAAGCAAGATGAATTCGTTCTCAAAGATCTGCACTTTACGATTCATCCTGGTGAAAAAGTTGCCTTAGTTGGCCCGACTGGTGCCGGAAAAAGTTCGATCATCCGTTTGCTGTGCCGTCTCTATGAACCCACACAAGGACGAATTCTGATTGATGGTATTGATATTCGCGACATATCCCAAGCCGAACTGCGGCGCTACACCGGTGTCATCCTTCAGGAAGGATTTCTCTTTGCCGGAGATGTGAAAAGCAACATTACCTTAGGCGAAACCTACTCCCTTGACGAGATTCAAGCCGCCGCTAGGGCGACTAATGTGGCAGATTTTATTGAACAGTTGCCAGAAGGCTACGATACCCAATTACGAGAGCGAGGCACCAACCTTTCTGGAGGGCAAAAGCAATTATTGGCATTTGCCCGTGCTGCGATTCGTGACCCTAGTATCTTAGTACTGGATGAGGCAACAGCCAGTTTGGATGTTGGCACTGAAGCGCTGATTCAACAAGCCTTGGATCGATTGCTGGAAAAACGTACAGCGATTATCATTGCCCACCGCCTGTCAACCATTCGCAATGTAGACCGAATTCTGGTTCTGAAGCGAGGCGAGTTGATCGAGTCTGGCTCTCACGAGGAACTGTTGCAGCAAAATGGGTTGTACGCGAGTTTGTATAAGCTGCAAATGTTGGGGGCTTGATAGTAGGGAGCTGGGGAAGCTGGGGAGGCTGGGGAAGCTGGGGGAGTTGAGGAAGCTGGAGGATGAGGAAGTTGAGT
The DNA here is from genome assembly GCA_040756535.1 of Cyanobacteriota bacterium. Classification (GTDB taxonomy): domain Bacteria; phylum Cyanobacteriota; class Cyanobacteriia; order Cyanobacteriales; family Coleofasciculaceae; genus JBFLZA01. The sequence goes on along the minus strand of JBFLZA010000637.1, from coordinate 114 downwards.
AGAGAAACTTTTAAAAGTCATAAGGACTTGGATATATACAAGAAGGCGTTTGAAGCTGCCATGCAAATTTTTGAATTGTCCAAAAAGTTTCCGGTTGAAGAACGATACTCATTG
>JBFLZA010000636.1:0-5327 GCA_040756535.1 Cyanobacteriota bacterium | reverse complement strand
TGACACCCGTAAGCGCAAGCTTGCAGGAAGCCAGAAGCAACTAGGGCAGATGAAGCGCCAAAAATCCAAATCTACTGGTCTGGATGCAAAAACCCAGACCTCAACGCAGTAGGTCTGGGTAGTTTATCAGATGATTAACTGGTGCAGATGATTAACTGGTGCCGCACAGGGGTTCGCAAAGGAGCGCAGAGTTTGTGGAGCTAATTTCCAGTTAATTTTGTACAAGCGGAAACAATAGAAAGTACTTTTAGCTTCATGTTTTAAGTTAAACTTTTATGTTGTTCCTGCCTTGCTAATTGTTCTCTCACCCAAGCCCGGAAGGCTTTCATCGTCGCATTTCTTCCTCTAACCTTACTTTGTTCTACAAAGTCGTGAAGTACCTCAGCAATCGGTAAACTGGAAAAAATTAAGCTTTTTTCTGACTGAACGTATTGACCGGATTGAAGAACATTAATTTCTAAATTTTCGCCATTATAACGCCAGAGTTCAGTCACCCCTAAATCTTGATAATTATTAAATCTAGTTCTGGAAGTAATATCAATTTCAATGGCTAATTCAGGCGGTGGGTCGATTTCTAAATTAATTCGCTTCTTCCCTCTAATTTTAGCTTCGTTTTGGATATAAAAACAGTCATCGGGTTCAACAGCTTGTTTCATTGCTGCATTCTCAAATGTAGTCGAACCGAGGCTCCTGAACTCAATGTCCATTTCTTCGAGAATTGCCTTGACCAAGTCACCAATAATCACTTTGTCGTCTTCATGTTCTGGCAGTGGAGTCATAATTTCTAGTCTTCCTTGACTATAAGAAAGTCTCGCACTGCGACTTTCACCCAAATTTCCTAAAATCTCTTGAAACTGCTGCCAGCTAACATTTTTTAATGCCAATTGATGTCCAGGGGGAACGATAATTTGTTCAAGTTCTAACAGCATTCTTCCTCTGTCTTTGATTCAACTATCCTTGTAGTTTTTTAAGCTGGAATTGGGCATCGTTATAGCCACCAATTCTGCCATTGTTTAAAAAGAGTCGAGAGGCTTCTTGAAAATCTTGAATCGCTTCTGATTTATTCCCTAGTGCCGTGTGAGTTAATGCCCGACCATAGTAAGCAAAGGCATTTTTGGGATTGAGCTTAATCGCTTCGGTGTAGTCTGCGATCGCACCTTGCTGATCTCCCAACTCCCGACGAGCATCTGCCCGGTTACTGTAAGCAATACTGTTACTAGAATTTAAGCGAATCGCCTGGGTATAATCTTCTAAGGCACCTTGCTTATCATCCAAATTCCGGCGAATATCCCCTCGGTTACTATAAGCCGTATCATTGTTAGGATTGAGCCGAATGGATTGGCTACAATCTTGAAGCGCGTTTTGATAATCTTTTAGGTTGAAGTAAGCAATGCATCGATTGTTATAAGCATCGTCTTTGTTGGGATTGAGCTCAATCGACTCAGTACAATCGACGATCGCATCTTGATAACCCCCCAAATTCAACCGAGCACTACAGCGACTGGTGTAAGCCTCCGCATTCTTGGGATCGAGAGCAATCGATTGAGTATAATCCTCCACAGCCCCCGAATAGTCCCCTAACAGAAATCTCGCTCTTCCCCGGCTGTAGTAAGCCTTAGCATTGTTGGGTTCTAAATCAATTGCCTTGGTATAGTCTGCTAGGGCCTCCTGCTGGTTTCCCGACTCAGAATAAGCCAATCCCCGTGAAACATAAGCTTTTGCTTCCTTGGGATCGAGTCGAATAACTTGGCTGAAATCTTTAATCGCCTCTTTGTAATCTTTCAGTTCATAGTAGGTGAGACCCCGTTTGTAGTAAGCATCTGCATCATTCGGCTGCAAGCGAATTAACTGGTTAAAATCTTCAATAGCCCCTTGCCAATCTTCCAAATCGTAACGGGCAAGTCCTCGATTGTAGTAAGCACCTGCTTTGTTTGGCTCAAGCCGAATCATTTGGGTGTAGTCTTCAATCGCCGCTTTGTAATCTTTCAAATCGTAGTAGGCATTTCCCCGATTGCCATAAGTGAGTGGGTTATTGGGATTGAGTCGAATCGCTTGGTCAAACTCCTTAATCGCGTCTCGGAGATTACCTTGGTTGAGTTTTTCAACACCCTGGTTGTAATAGGCTTTAGCCTTTACCTGATTTTGACTTTGAGCAAACAGTAGCCATCCAATCAGCGCTACAAGTAATGCTCCTCCTGCCAGAATTAGCCAGAGGAGTTTTCGAGGCTGGCGTTTTTGAGGACTAGGAGGCGGTGGCTCAATGGGTGATGGATCTATACTTGCCGATGGCTCTACACTGTAAAACTCAGGATTAACTTCGGGGAGTGGGGTTTGCTGAGGTGGCTGTCCCCATAAGGGTTCAGAGGTTGGGCCCAACATCTTGAGCATTTCCTGCAATCGGACAACCCCTTGGTCTTGGGGTTGAAGATGGTTGGATTGAGTGGGTGGGTTTAAGGGATGACCCGGTACATATTCTTCAACCAGATAAAATTTGTGGTTTTCTAAAAAATAATCGAGGATTTCGGGATTCTGGTTATTTTGTGCTAGTCGTTCCAGAGCTTGGGTCTTATGGTTTAGGAGAAATTCCAGGCGGGTAAAAGCAAGGGAGTTTTGCTTAGGTAGCTTTAACTGCCTAATGACGCAAACGGGGCAATCGGGATGCTCAATATCGGCAGCGAGATAGATCAGTCCCGAAGTACCTGACCCTAAAACTCTGACAATGCGATAACGATGATTTAAAACCTGATCGATCATGGCTTTGTCAGCTTCCTCTCCCCTATCTGGGTGTGGTCATAAGTAGTTGGTTGAGACTGACGTGGGGACACTCCAGATGCTCCGGACGCTCCAGAGAAGGAAAAATTTTTGCCACCATACTCACCAACTGTTGCATGACCGCACCCCTATCTTACTCCTTCTCATAGAAGATAACTTTTGTGGGGACAGGGACTAAAACGGAGGCTTGCTGGAGTTTTTAGCTTTTGTTGGAATTTAACAAGCTGCGGATAAAACACTGTGTAGCTGAACCACCTTTCCAATCACGGCGATCGCAGGAGCCTCAAACTTGTGTTCCTCAACAGCAGCAACAATAGTTCCTAAAGTACCAAATAATTCTTCCTGTTCCGGGCGCGTCCCCCAACGAATCAGAGCTACGGGCGTATCCTCACTCAATCCCGCGTTGCACAGTTCGGTGACAATGTAGGGCAGATTGTGAACGCCCATGTAAATTACAATCGTTTCCGATCCATGAGCGATCGCACTCCAATTAACATGAGGTCGATACTTTCCGACTGATTCGTGACCGGTGACAAAAGTGACCGAAGAACTGTAAGCGCGGTGAGTCAACGGAATCCCTGCATAAGCGGGGGCGGCAATTCCGGAAGTTATCCCTGGCACCACTTCCACAGGTACGCCTGCCGCTACTAAATCTTGCATCTCTTCACCCCCGCGACCAAAGATAAACGGGTCTCCCCCCTTTAGTCGCACGACAATTGCTTGCGTTTGTGCCTTTTCAATCAATAGCTGCGTTGTTTCGTCCTGCAACTTCGAGTGACGCCCCATGCGCTTCCCGGCATCAATTTTTTCGGCTAGGGGATTGATCATCGCTAAGATTTGGGGACTGACGAGGGCATCATAGACGACCACATCGGCACATTCTAAAAGCCCTTTCCCTCTAAGCGTCATCAATCCGGGGTCTCCTGGGCCTGCCCCTACAAGATACACCTTACCCAAGCAGTGCTTCCTCCCTGGTTCTATGACTTCGTGGTTCATTGCTTAATCAAATCCACAATTAATGTTGCTAATTCGGCACTTGCACCCATTGGTTCACCCAAACTCAATTGCAGCTTGGGGAACTGTACTTGCAGTTCACTCACTCGGCGGGCGATCGCATCGGTAATTCCACCTGAAAATAGAAAGTAAGGCAAAATCGCAATTTGCCTGTGACCTGCAAGCGCCAAACGTTGAACTTGCTCCTCCAAGGACGGTGGCACTGACCAATAAGCTGCCACAGCCCCTAATTGTTTGGCAATCACCTCCACAGGCTCATTTCCACCTGTGCGACGACTGCCATGAGATAATAAAATTTTGGCGTCAGCGTTTAGCGTTGCCCACTGCATAGCCAGCAATCGTCCCAAACCAGGATGAGCACCGAGGTGAGGCCGCTGTGCGATCGCCACAGCTTTCCCTAAACATTCTTGCGCCAGTGCCACTTCCGTGGGGATATCCTCTCGCACATGCACTCCCGGCAGCAGAAATAAAGGCAACACCTGTAGCTGGTTGCAACCATCCGCCAAAGCCAGACTGGCAAATTGCCGGATTTGCTCATGTAATGGAATATCAGCCAACTCCAAAGTTGCTGTTCCCACTAAAGGATACCCACCATTGTTCACCACCGTTGTTACTTTGGCTGGTGACTGAACCTCACACCGTTGCCAGCCGTGATGGACATGAAAAGATAAATCGTGAATTCTTATCGATGGCCCCTGACTGGTATCAAGGCTCTGTTTCCATGTCCCCTCCTGCGTTCTCAACTTAGAGCGTACCCGCTCAGCCAGCTTTTCCATCGCCTGCTGAGGACGCGGGTCGCGACTACCGTGAGTGGTTAATAGATAAGCCGATGACAATGACAAGGCTATATTTAACAATTTCTACTGACTTGCCTGGGAATCGTATCGCTTCGATCTTAACAATTCTGTATCATTTGTTTCTAATTGAGATTTAATCCCAAATAAATAAGAAAATCAGGGAATTTTTTCTTCCCTGACTTTTTCCTTTTCTGTATTCGGTTACTGAGCAATCAACTATTGCTTCATCTTCTCTAGGGGATTGGCAATATACTTAAATGCCGGCTCCGTGTTCCAAGGTCCACGTTCATCAGGGCCTTGACTACTGGGAGTAATGCTATCTTCTTTCCCGTCACTCGACAGATTGAAGTAAAGATTGACCGTTTCATCCGGTTGAATATTGCCAAAGAAGGGGTCAGTCAGCTTACCCAGTGACTCCAGCGCCTTCATGAACATCTGGGTATGAGAAATCTCGCGAGTTAGCAGAAAAACGAGAGCATCTTTCGTGCCTTGATCGGGTGCCATCTTAATCAGCTCTTCATAGGTCTGACGCGCTCCGGCTTCTGCTCCAATATCTGCGCGTAAATCGCGTACAATGTCGCCCCCTTCATTGATGTATTTTGCGCTCCAAGCATTCCCCTGAGCGTCTAAGAAATGAGGGCCAACGCCACGCAGGGCAAATAGTGTACTTCTGTAAGCTTCTGTTTGATCAGTATTCTTAGTGTGGCTTTCAATCATTTTGCCAACGACTTCTAAATGGCTAAA
>JBFLZA010000635.1:0-5338 GCA_040756535.1 Cyanobacteriota bacterium | reverse complement strand
GCCGTGCCCTTACAAACCCCTACTTTCAAGTTTAATCTGTGCGAAATGTTCCAGCAGCAAGCGATGGATGAAGATGTAACCGTCGCCAACTTTTTGCAGGAAAATGCGTTCTGCGGCGTAGTCGAGAAAACGGCTATAGTTCCAGGGAATATAACCATCCTGATAAAGGATGAGGCGCAAGGTGAGGTGTGGGATGCAGGTTTTACCCCCTCCACAAATCAGCTCAATATTGAGTACAAAACTCAACAGAAGAATGAAATTACTAATCAGCTCAAAAATCGACCTTGAATACAGCCAACAAAACAGCCCACCACCAACAATCGAACTTAAAATCAGCCTACGCCGTCCATTTCTTGCTTCTTTCCAATACCATTTCACGTTTTCTTTTATTTCTTTTATTTCTCCTATTTTTCCCTTAGCCGAATAGATAGATATCAGCCCAAAGCTTAGCCCATAAATCGATCCATAAAACAGCCAACTAATCAGCAGATCGCTTGACCCACCCATCAACCCATAACTTAGCGTACCAATTAGTCCACCAATCGGCCAACTAACCAACCAACTCATTAAGAAAATTCCTAGTAGACAAAGTATTCTTTTCCCTTTCCCTTGCAACCATGTAGGCTGCATTTTCTCGATAAAAAATACTGTTTGGGACTGCTGAACCATGCTTTGAGCCAGCCAAGTCAACCAACGCTTGGTTTGAGCTTCTGAATATCGTTGCTGAACCTTAAGGTGAGTAGGGCGACGAAACATTCGCTCAATGTAGGCATCAAATAGCTGTTTGCGCCGTTCTTCCACCACTGCGGTTTTAGGCAAATCTTCAACAGCTACTCCTTCATAAGCCAGAACCATAATATTAAGCATTAAAGGTAACTTTGCTAACTCCTGTAACGCCGTATTCCCTTTAATCAATGCTCTCAACCCCGTCAAATCAGCATTAATACTATCTAAATAGTGACGAATTTGTTCTGAAGTAAGTGGCTTTAAATAAACTGCACTTTGAAAATTGAGATGGTTAGAGAGTTGTTCGTAATCTTTAATGCGACTGCAAACCACCATTTTCGGAGCATAATTCTGCTGTAAATCATTCAATGCCGCCACACAACTCTCTCGGTGTTCCGCTTTCACTTCATCCAATCCATCTAACAACAGCAGCAGTTCCTGTTTTTCCACCCAATCAGCTCCTATTGATTTAGGAACCTGATACTTGCTGTTGAGTTCTTCCACCAGCCAATACCCAATTGGCTGCTTCTTAAGAACCCAAGACGAGAGGTTAAATACAACAGGAATGCGGTAATCTAAACCCTGTTCAGCACGGTTAAGCAAGTCGCGAGTGAGTTCCAGTAAGGTGGTGGTTTTTCCTGCCCCAGATTCCCCAAAAATTAGCAGTGTCCGCCCCTCACCCAACTGGTCAAAAATAGCAATAACTTTGGTCCCCTTGGGTAGAGGTTTTTGCGCCTCGTCAGTCGTTTCTAATTCCATGTTCCAGGAAGAAACAACAGCATCAGCACGTTCCTCCCAATCCAGTTCTATTAATACTTGGTCATGCAGGGAGGTTGCTAAAACACCTTCAACCCAGAATTTCCTGACTTTATTTAGGATGGCTTGGCGATTTTTGACTTGTTGTCGAGTTAAGCGACGTAGCCGCATTTGGGCGTCACTCATGCGCTTCTCCCTGATTATGCTAATCGATTACGGTTTGGGTCTAGCTTAATCGATGAGAGTCAGACTACCTACCAAGAGGATCGATTTAAACCTATGACGGCGATTGTCTGGCGATAGCGTTTGCGGAGAGACGCTCCTTACGTCGCTACCGCTATGCTAAGGTGCCGTTGCAGCGTAGCGGGACGAAGTCCGGGAGTATCCTGATCCCTATAGATGAATCTTCGGGCCTTGCGGCTACCCCCTCGCACTCCCCAATTTTGGTCACTAATTATTTGACAAATCTTTAGGGAGATGTATACCAAAAAACTAATGACCAATGACTAATGACTCAGTTACTGATCATGCGGTCGAAACGAGGAACCATTTCCACCAATGGGGGTTTCACCTCCGCCAATCAAATCAGTCAGTGCTTCTGACAAGGCTTTCGGGTCCATAAAGACGACCTTAGAATTGGGACTTTCACCCAATTTCTCATTGGCATCTAAATAGCGTTGAGCAACGAGGTACTGCAACACTGCTCTGCTATTGGGCTGCTCCAACAGCGCTCTTGAGAGCATCTCAATGGACTCTACCGTACCTTGCGCCTCAAAAATCTTAGCCTGTTTTTCACTTTCAGCAGCTCGTGCCTTAGCTAGCGACTCCAAAACAGCTGCTGGCGGCTTAATCTCTTGCACCTCGACGCGTATTACATTTACTCCCCAATTTTCAGCCGCTTCATTCAGTTGCCGTAGAAGATTGCGATTGATATCAGATCTAGAGGAATACGTCTGATCGAGTTCTAGTTCACCAATGGTAGAGCGCAGCGTGGTTGTAACCAATTCTTCAATCGCTCTTTCAACATCTTCAACGTTGTAATAGGCTTTCACCAAATCTTGAACTTTCCAGAAGACAACGGCGTCTACTGCCACAGAAATATTGTCTTTGGTAATGGCCTGCTGAGCTGGAATGTCTAGAACCTGTTCGCGAAGTGTATCCTCTACTGCAACTTTGTCAACAAAAGGAATGATGTAGTTAATACCCGGTTCTAGCTTTTTATGAAATCTCCCCAAGCGCTCTACTAGGGCTTGGTTACCCTGGGTGATAATTTTTGTTGAACCGATGGAATAACCAATGATCACAAGAATCATTGGGGCAAGGATAGATAGGATAGGGTCCATATTTGATGTTCTCCAGCGAGGAGGTTAATAGATTGACTGGCGTTGTGGCTCTAATTTTCTCTCAGATCCTTCCATAAGAGCGTAGTTAAAAGCCAGTATCTCAATCTAAATTCAACTTTAGCGGCTGTTTGATGAGATTTAGCTGTCACGGATGGGGTATAACTTCGGCCCGACAAAATCCCTATCCACAACGAAGACTCCTGACGGGAAGACTCAGTGGCGTACAGAGGAGCCGATATTTCCTGGTTGGAGCGATCGCTCATCCAAAGTGGGGAAACTTCCTAAGGGAACGGATAGCTACGCTCACTATATGCGATCGCAAGTCCTAAAGCAATTTTAGCTCCACCGTTGCAGTTGCAGCTTTGAGTTTTGCCCGAAACGGTATTACCAGTTCTGTATTTACTAAATACCGCTCTAAACAAGTGTATATAGTTGGGTCAGCTTGAGAGTCCGCTGGAACTTTAGTTAAAGCTGATCCAGACTTCAAGGGGTAGCAAGCGATATGCTCAAAACTGAACAGATTCTCCAGAATCGCTATCAGCTCAAACAAAAGCTAGGACAAAATGCAAGTCGTCAAACTTGGATAGCACAGGATTTGAATGCACAAGAAAGAGTTGTTGTCAAGCTACTCACTTTTAGCGATCAAATGCAGTGGGACAATTTGAGGCTGTTTGAGCGAGAAGCCCAGGTACTCAAACAGCTTAACCATCCCCAAATCCCTAAGTACCGCGACTATTTCTGTATTGATGACCGGATGCTTTGGTTTGGGTTAGTTCAGGAGTACCTTCCCGGTTCATCACTCAAAGAACTGTTAGCTCAGGGCAAAACCTTCAGCGAACAGCAAGTCCGTGCGATCGCTCAAAATGTCTTGAATATTCTGATTTATCTGCATGGTTTGAGTCCACCTGTACTACATCGCGATATTAAACCCAGCAATTTAATCTGGGTTACTCCCCCTCAATCCCTCTGTGTTCAAGGGGAGGAAGGGGAAATTTATCTTGTTGATTTTGGGGCGGTGCAGGATCGGGCAGCCGCAGAAGGAGCGACATTCACCGTAGTAGGAACCTACGGTTATGCACCGCTAGAACAGCTTGGGGGACGGGCAACTCCAGCCTCTGATTTATATGCCTTGGGAGCAACTTTGATTCATCTGCTCACTGGCATTGCCCCTGCGGATTTACCCCAACAGGAGGCTCGCCTTCAGTTTGCTGATAGAGTGCGTCTCAATCCGGGCTTTGTGCGTTGGCTTGGGCAGCTAACTGAGCCAAATGTATCACAACGATTTAGCACGGCACAGCAGGCACTTGAAGCGCTCAAAGAGAATCAATCGGCTAGTTATGCGATCGCTCATTCCAAGCCTTCTAGTAGCCAAATTCAACTCAAAAAATCCCCTAGTTACTTGAAGATTAAAATTCCCGTGCGCTGGTCGAGAGCTTTAGCTGCCCCAAAGCAACTCACTATCTTGGCTGGACTAGCGCTTTGTATCTATCTGATTATGCCAGTTGCGATCGACAGTATACGCATTAGTATACTTCTGGGTCAGACTCACGCATTCCCCTTTGCACTGTTAGGTTGGTTGCTAGTAGGACTTTTGTTGACCGGAGGGCTACTGCTGCCCGCTTTTGGAGAAACTACTGCTTATTTCAATCATCACTCCTTTGAGATTGAGTGGAAGTTGTTCGGAGTTTGCTTGCGGCGGCAGCGAGGTCAGACGTTAGAAATTGACAAAGTTTTTAAGAGTGAGACTCGCGGATATTCGGGTAAAAAAATTCCTGAGGTCACTCTAGCAGCCGGTGTAAAAGAATTTGTATTCGGTAAATTTGAGCCGCCTCTGTCTCATGCAGAGTGTTACTGGTTAGTGGGTGAAATCAAAAACTGGTTGGGGCTAAAGTGAATGTAAGGAATGGGACGGTGTGCTAGATGCCGAAAGCAGGACAGATACTTAATGAGCGCTACCAACTTAAGGAAAAATTAGGGCAGGATGCCAGTCGTCAGACTTGGCTGGCAATAGATTTGACTTCACACCCCCAAGAGCTAGTTGTTGTGAAGCTTTTGGCTCTCAACCCTCAGATGCAGTGGGATGAATGCAAGCTGTTCGAGCGAGAAGCTCAAGTTCTGCAAAAGCTAGACCATCCCCAAATTCCTAAGTATCGAAATTATTTCATGCTTGATAGTCAAACCGATTCTAGGTTTTCTTGGTTTGGCTTGGTACACAGTTATATTCCGGGTTCGTCTCTCCAACAACTGCTCAATGAGGGGAAGCGCTTCTGTGAGGAACAGATAAAAAAGATTGCTGTTGAAGTGCTTAAAATTTTAGTCTACCTGCACGAACTCAATCCTGCTGTAATCCATCGAGACATCAAGCCCAGTAACTTGATTTGGGGTGCAGATGGGCAGGTATACCTCGTTGATTTTGGGGCAGTACAAAATCAAGCTGTTTTAGAAGGTGCAACCTTTACTGTAGTGGGAACTTATGGTTATGTGCCAATGGAACAGTTTGGGGGTCGAGCTGT
>JBFLZA010000634.1:0-5350 GCA_040756535.1 Cyanobacteriota bacterium | reverse complement strand
GTCGGAGTACATGGAGAAGCACGCCGTCTCGCGCTTGGTGGGTGCTCCTCCGGGATACGTGGGTTACGAAGAAGGGGGGCAACTCTCCGAATCCGTGCGTCGCCGTCCCTACTCGGTGGTGTTACTCGATGAGGTGGAAAAAGCACACCCAGATGTGTTCAACATTTTGCTGCAAGTCCTCGATGACGGGCGCATCACTGATTCCCAAGGGAGAACGGTGGATTTCCGCAATACGATTATTGTGATGACCAGCAATATTGGTAGCGAACATATTCTGAACGTCGCTGGAGATGATTCTCAATACGAAGAGATGCGTAAGCGAGTGACCGAGGCTTTACGCAATCACTTCCGTCCCGAATTTCTCAATCGTGTTGACGACATCATCATGTTCCACACCCTCAACCGTAATGAATTGAGCCAAATTGTTAGCATTCAACTTAAACGGATTGAGCGCCTGCTTGCCGACCAAAAAATCAAGTTTGAACTTTCGTCAAAAGCGCAAGACTACATTGTCGATGTGGGGTACGATCCAGTATACGGGGCGCGTCCACTCAAACGAGCGATTCAACGGGAACTGGAAAACCCGATCGCGACTAAACTCCTAGAAAATACCTTTGTTGAAGGCGACACGATTGTGATTGATTGTGTCGAGAATGCTCTTACCTTTAACAAGAAGAAGTCGCTCAAAGCATCACAACCCCAAGCCATCTCCTGAAAACTGGGTATCGAGTTGGTGTAACTCTATGGCTCTCGCCTATGATACTGTACGGTTCGTAGTTGGTGATGCGATCGCATCGCTGGCTGCGAACTTCAGTTATTGTAGGGTGGACAATGCCCACCTACCTGTAGGGGCGAAGCATTTAGGCGATAACTGATAATACTTGCTGGGCTATTGATATCCAAATGCTTCGCCCTCCGCCCAATACTTAAAAACTAATAATCACCCATGACGAATCCCCAACTCGAGCTTTCCTCTCCAGACAAAATTCGGGAAATTCTTCACAGCGCATTGGGAAAAATGGGCACATTTGAGCAATGTGTTCTATTAGATTATCCTGACTATTTTAATATTGGAGACCATCTAATCGGACTTGCTACAATCTTTTACCTAACTGACATTCTCAAAGCAAAAATTAACTATGTGGCAAGTCTCAATAATTTCTCCGAAGAAGTGATGGAGCAACAAGTGGGAAATGCACCCATCATTCTGCAAGGGGGAGGTAACTTAGGCGACACTTGGAGCCATCATCAAGAATTTCGCGAGCGGATAATCTCCAAATATTGCGATCGCCCGATTATTATTATGCCCCAATGCATTTATTTTAAAAATCCAGAAAACTTAAATAAAGCAGCCGCCATCTTTAACGCCCACCCGAATTTAACCTTATTTGCCCGTGATAATTACAGTTACGAAATCGCTTGTAAACACTTCTACAACTGCCAGGTTATCAAAGCACCGGATACGGTATTTCACCTGGTAGATATGCCCCTTCCCTCTTTTAAATTTAATCCCAAACACCCAATTCTTTATCTATCCAGAGAGGACAGCGAGTTAAATCAAAACGTTGCAGCCACTACTCTAGATATTCCTAATTTAGTAATTCAAGAATGGATTACGAGCCAATGGATTTACCGAGGTACAGATAAGTTTAGAGAGCTTAAAGCATGGTATTGGCGTCTCCCTGGAATGGTGTTACTCGTTCGGGAAGGATGGCACAGAGGCTTATCGAATCCCAAACGCTGGATTTCTCAGCAACAATGGGAACGCTCTCATCCCTACGCTGATAAGTTGAACACCCTCGCCAATCCCGCAATGCTTAACTTGTCATGGAAAATGATGCACGCGGGGATTTACCAATTGCTGCAAAGCCGTTTAGTCATTACCAATCGCTTACATGGGCATCTTCTCTGTATTTTACTAAAAATTCCCCATATCTTCTTACCTAATGCCTATTACAAAAATGAGGCATTCTATGAAACCTGGACTTCCCAAATTCCTTATTGTCGGTTTATTAAAAACAGTTCAGATATTAAACCAGCTATCCAAGAACTCCTATCATCTTACTCCTAAACCCTATCCTCATAACACTTTCCGTAATCAATTAACATCTGCGTTAATCTGCGTCCATCTGCGGTTAAAATCTTCAGAAAAATTCATAGTCTTCCAACTCATCTGTAGAGGACTCAACTGAGATGCCCCTCATTTCTGTAGTCGTACCTGTTTACAATGGCGAAAAAACAATCAAAGAAACCCTCGAATCCGTCTTAAATCAAACCCTTTCAGACTTTGAACTCTTGGTTATTAACGATGGTTCCCAAGACTCAACCCTAGAAATTATTTCAACGATTAAAGACTCACGTATCCAAGTATTTTCCTATCCCAATGCCGGATTAGCCGCAAGTCGAAACCGGGGGATTACACACGCTGCTAGTGATTATATTTCCTTTATCGATGCTGACGACCTCTGGACACCGGATAAACTAGAACTCCAATTCAAAGCACTCCAAGAAAATCCCCAAGCTGCTGTAGTCTATAGCTGGACGGATTACATTGATGATTCGAGCCAATATCTCCGTCGAGGCAGCCACATTACTGCCAATGGTGATGTTTATGCCAAGCTATTAGTGATTGATTTTTTGGAAAATGGCTCCAATGCCTTAATTCGGAAGCAAGCCTTAATCGACGTGGGTAGCTTTGACGAATCACTACCTGCTGCTGAAGATTGGGATATTTTTTTAAAGTTAGCCGCTCACTACCTTTTTGTTGCCGTGCCTGCCCCTCAGATTTTATATCGGCTATCTTCTAATTCAATGTCTGCTAATGTAGTGAGGCAAGAAGCGGCTTGTGTCAAAGTTCTAAATCGAGCCTTTACTCAGGCTCCTGAATCACTTCAGTATCTAAAAAGATATAGCTTTGGTAATCTGTACAAGTATCTAACTGCAAAAATTTTAGAAGGATATCCTAATCGACAGCGGGGTTGGATTGCAAGTCGGTTATTCTGGAATTGCATTCTTAAAGACTCCTCTCTTTTTTCAGCACGCGTCACATTTAAAATTTTATTGAAAATTGCAACAATGGCTGTCTTACCCTCTCCGATGGCTCAGGCTTTGCTGACACAAAATCAAAAAGCATTTAATACAAATACGCTATTAGGATTATTGAAAGTCGAAGATTTATGATATTACGTCAATCCAGGGAGGCGATATGCCATTAATTTCTATAATTATTCCAGTTTATAATGGAGAGAAGACTCTTATAGAGACAATAGAATCTGTTTCAAAACAGACTTTCACGGACTGGGAGTTAATTGTTATTGACGATGGGTCAAAAGACTCAACCTTAGAAACTCTTAACCGTATAAAGGATGACCGAATACGGGTGTTTTCTTACCCAAATGCTGGAGTATCGGCAAGTCGAAATCGTGGGTTAGCTCTAGCTACGGGTGAATTTGTTTCTTTCTTAGATGCAGATGACCTTTGGACACCGGATAAACTAGAAGCACAGTTGAAAGCACTACAAGAAAATCCCCAAGCTGCTGTGGCTTATAGCTGGAGTGACTGGATTGATGAGTCAGGAAAATTTTTACGCGCAGGGGGTCATATTACAGCTAATGGTAATGTTTACGAAAAGCTGTTACTGAGGGATTTTGTAGAAAGTGGTTCCAATCCCTTGATTCGCAGAAAAGCACTTGATGAAGTCGGGGAATTTGAGCCGTCAGTGACTCCGGCTGAAGATTGGGATATGTGGCTGAGATTAGCGGCTCGTTATGAATTTGTTACCATTCCTGCCGTACAAATTTTATATCGAATTTCTCCCAACTCCGCATCCTTTAATGTTTGGAAAATGGAAGCAGGAAGCTTGAAAGTGATTGAACGAGCGTTTGCTCAAGCACCTGAAACTTTACAACACCTGAAGCAAGAAGTGCTGGCAACGCGCTATAAGTATCTTGCCTTTAAGGCAATTGAGGGGCGTCCAGAACCGAAAAAAGGTTTAGCAGCTATCCAGTTTTTGTGGCAAGTATTTCGATATCAGCCATCGAGTCTCCCCCAAGGAAAAATGATGTTAATCGTGCTGTTTAAAATTGCAGTAGCAATTCTACTCCCCTCAAAACTGGCTCAAGCGTTACTCCAAGCAGTTAAGAAGCGCTCTAGTTCACAAACCCTTGATGGAGAGGCAACCTTAGATAAGCAGCTTGCTGGGTAAAGTCTAGGGAGGCTACTAAAGAATAATATGGCTAATTTTATAATTGTTGTCGATCGCAATCTACAAAGGCGATCGCATTTCATCCAAACCATCGAACCCTTACTACCCCCTATAGCAGGCTTAATCACGCAATCCTGTGCTAGCGGAGAGTTTCATGCTTGTTGGGCCGCTCATCCGAGTGCCCCTATCAGCAGTATTGCTTCTCAGGAAGGTGCCGCAGTCGTTTGGGGAGACGCGATTATTCCCGGTGAATCGACTCGAATTGATGCCGAATCTCTAAGAACCCTTTGGCAAGAATCTCCCCATCAAGGTTTGCCACCCTTCGATGGCTTTTACGCGGCTGTGGCTTATCATCCTCACTTGGGGTTAACCGTTGCTGCCGATATTTTGGGACTTTTCCCCATCTATTACTACACTTACGGTGATGTTACCTTAGTTGCTTCCAGTCCTGAACTATTGCGTTATCATCCCTTATTTAAGGCAGAATTTAATCCACCGGGATTAGTTGGTATTCTCCTGACCAATGGACTGATTAATGGCCAAACCCTTTGGAAAAATGTCCAACGCCTCAATGCTGGATATACTCTACTTTGGCAACCGGGAGAGACGACTAAAGAAGTTAAACAGTACGAGATTTTCGACGCAACATACCAAGAATCTCTAGCCAAGCAGACGTTTTCAGAGCATCTAGAAATAGTCGAGCAACTGTTAAGTCAAACCCTTAAACGTCATGCTCCAACAGGTCAAGACTATAGCTTACTTCTCTCCGGTGGGCTAGATTCGCGGATGTTAGGTGGGTTTTTGCATCAACAAGGCATTCATCCTAGCGCCCTGACATTGGGAAAACGCACTGACTTAGAGATGGAGTGTGCAGTTCCTGTTGCTCGTTGTCTTGGACTGGAACATCATACAGCAGACATTTCCTTTGAGAACTATCCAACTTATGCTGACACCCTAATTCAATGGGAGCATCTAACCAATGGCAGCAACTGCATCATGGATTGGGGCATCCACACTCATCTAAATCGTTTTGCTCCTAGGTTTGTTGCTGGTTATTTACTCGATCGCATAATTGGTGGTAAGGCCACTTACTCTCTCTCACCGCAAGCTCTATCTTTTGAAACCTTCTTTAATCAAGGGGTAAAT
>JBFLZA010000633.1:0-5367 GCA_040756535.1 Cyanobacteriota bacterium | reverse complement strand
ATCCCACCTTCTACCTATCCGCGTCCTCTTGTAAACTAGCTCGATCCTCATTGAAGTAGCACAGGAAGAGCGCCAGACGGGCGAATTTGGTATTTTACAAGACTGGCAAGATCCTGTAATTGGCTAATCGCCTCAGCACCTTCGAGCTTCATCAGCTCTCGGTCATCTCGCATTTCAGTCCAGGTAATACCGTAATCTGATACCAAAAAACGAATCAGATGATTATCCCCTAAACTAACCATGAACGATGCGCTATTCATCTGGTTGCCGCAGGTATAGCAGGAAGCTAGATACCCCCGGTTTTCTAGTACAATTGCCAAGGCTTGGAGATTCATCACCAAATCTTGGACAAATTGACGGTGTTGCTCTGCAAGTCGTATGAACACGTTTGTCCTCCAAACACCACTCCTAAAATTTTAGAGCTTTTATACTTTTTTAAGAATTTAACGGTGATCCAGTTTCGGGAGAGGCCTGTTCAGAATTCAAAAACTCTTGAGAGATAGATGAGTATAAGTTGGGTACCAGACCGCTTATTCAGAAATGGTTACTCGTGTCTAGGCCGCTAAAACCTTATCAGCCCTCTAAAATCTTAGAGCTTGATTATCTTGTCTTAGTTCTATCCCCAGACGGACTTGTTGGTCAAGACGTCTTTTCAGGAGGGCTAGCCCTTCTCAAACTCTCTCAGGATTGATGCCCCTCACTCACCGTAGTGAAAAACTCCTTATAGGAAGCGCTTTATAGGGCAATGGTGCTTTCTCAATCTGTCAGTCGAACACCAAAAAGAGATAATTAATGATTATCTTTTAGTCAGTCTCCTAGCTTAGAATTTAATCAAAAATCTAAACTTTTACCCCAACAATGGCTTGAAGATTCAAAAATCTTAATTAACTTGCCACCAACCAAAAGCAGGTCCGATAAACCGAATCACCACCCAGTAAACAACAAGAAAGCCAATGCCAATCCAGGCACCTTTAGTTGTCCAATTTACAAATTGTTCGCCTTGACTTTTCGTAATCGGGAGCCAGGTAAAAATATTGGCTTCTTGACCGTACTTCTCTCCTAGAGCGGCTTTACGACGTTTTGCATCACCCATAACTAATTACCTTAACTATTGAGTATCGATCATAGCGCTATACAGGAAAGTTAGTGGAGGAGGGTTTACGAAATGACAAGCAAACGTGGGTACAGGGGGAATTAGAACAAAAAGGCTTCGCATTCATCCGTCTATTATCTTTCTACAAATCCTTTTCCTGATCCCCCATTCTTAATCCTTGATCTTCAGTCCTACAGCCATTGATCGGATGCCATGGAGGAGTCGGAGCTAAACCAACTGTCGTCTAGATAGTTAATTCGAGCAAAGGGGCTGAGAGCAGAAAGAACTTGACGACCATAGCTACGAGAGTTCACGCGGCTGTCCAAGAGGGCAATGACGCCTTGAGATGCTCGCACAGGCGCGATCGCTCGTTGTAAAACTCGCAAGGCAGCAGGGAGAAGATACAGGCGAAACCAATCTAAGCGCTGTTGCTTGTAGTAAGCCACTTGACCGGCCACAAGAGGATTTTCCAGCGAAGGAATGGGTAAGGTCGCAATCATCAGGAGTTGAGGGGGAGGGAGAACCGATTGATGAGTTTTCCAAAAGTCCCAACCGGTGACGAGAACCCCTCGCTCATCTAAATCCGTTGTTTCCACCTGGACTCGCGAACCGAATTCAGCGGCTAAAATAGCTCCCATTTGAGCTTTCAGGGGTACATCTCCCACCAGAAGAACCGCCAATCCCTTAGCTTTTGCACTCAGCGTCAGAAGAGTGCGAACTTGCTGAAGTACAGCCTCTTGAAATCGTGGCGAATTCGGCATTGGCAGACCATCAGGCAGATAGAGCTGGATCAGTTCGCTCTGTCGATCTGGGGAGAACTTTAAGCAAGTTAGCTCTCCTAAACCCAACTGCTGTCGGTACATCGACGCCGAAGCTTCCAAATCCAGTGCTTGTCCGATTAATACCACCGACTGCTGAGACCAGACTTGGCTTAACGCTGTTGCTACCTCAACCGGTCCACAGTACAAAGAAAACTGGCCAGAGTGCCGCGAAATAGTGCCCCACATCATCTGACCCGATCGCTGCCAACAGTGCCAAAACTGTTTCCAGGAGGGTGGCAGATAGTGATATCGCTCAACCTCTGCTGTCGGCTGAAGCACTTCAAATAGCTTCCGCAGCGTATCTTGCTCTTGAGTCTCAAGCAGGCAGCACTCATAAGGGTTAGGAGGGTGTTCAAAGATGGCTTTGGTAAGTCCCACCCGTGTATCCCGGATTAATTCAGCATATTGTGGCCGTCCTAGCATTAATTCGTCCCAATCTCCGGGATGGATGCAGGCTTGAAGCTGCTCGCGTGCCCATCCTTCCAGGTCATCGGCACCATCCACTAAGGTAGGGATATTAGGGGGAAACCAACCCTTACCTTCCAATCGATCAGTCAGCCAAGTGGCTGGTGATGTAATCAGCAGACCACAGAAACGCTCATCCGGAAAAGCATCCGCTGGCAGAATTGCCTTATCAGTGCCAAGCCACTGTTGCAAACGGGGAATTTCGACCCGCAGCAACCACTGCTGTATGGATAAGGGAGCCACTAAAATCACTGGCCCTGGCCAGATGAGTGCTGGAGCTAGATAACTCAGGCGGTACGAGGAGTGAGTGCTACCCGTCTGAATCAAGGCAGGACGATTTAGCCGCAAGGCTCGTGCGACTAGCCTTGCCATTGTCAAATGATGGGGCCAGGTGGGTTGACCCTGCTCTCGCAGAAAGGCACGAAGAGAGGAATGGACTTCTACTTCAATCACTCGTTTTCCAAGTGCGTCTGAACGCCTCCAGAATAAGAAAGGCAATGTTGCCCTTTTTCATTATGCCAGGGCAAGATTTGGGGAGTGGAGAGTCAGTCCCTTTGGGCAGGGGAAAGGGGAAAGGGAACAGGGGACAGGGAACAGGGAACAGGAGACAGGTAACCCCATCAATAAAGGATGCTGTTGGCAATAAGGATGTAGAAATATTGCTGAACACTTGCTTTATTGTTGTTTCTGTGTTATCGGTTATTGTTTTTTATCTATAGACTTCTTGCAAAAGTATTTTTATGATGCTATTTGCGTCAATTCTTGTTCACTGTTCCCCGTTAAGGAGTTGCCTGTTCCCGACTTCTGCAAGAAGTCTTATGTTTTCAAGTGCCCTACATCCTCAAAAGCTTTAAAAAATTCAACCACAGTACTGACTGGCGGCAGTGTTACTTCTGGCGCTTGCTGTAGGGCGTTTTTAGAACGACTAGGCGAGCGAGATTGGTTCATCAAATGCTTGCCAAAACCCGGATGATAGTAGAGGCTCAAGGTTTGGTCGCTAGAGTTGGTCACAAGGGTCTGAGTGGGAGCTTCCAAGAAGTTGACTGGTTCTGTTGCAGGGGATGTCCTTGTCAATAAGTCAGTGGCGTTAATCTGTTCAATAGATTGAGCGATCGCACTCATGAATTCCCTAATACGCTTGGGCTGTTCGCTCCCAACACTCTCTAGCTCTTGCGATCGCAGGATATTGAGTAGCGCCATGATATGGCGATGAGTTGCCGTCGCATCCTTGAAGGGGAGAATCGCTAAATAAGCAACGGTGAATAATTCCGCACTGCTGTCCACATCGAAGGTGAGAACAGTTCTCCGAGGACCAACATCAAGGCTGGGAGCGTTAGTAATGCCTGCGTAGAGATGAGCTAGTTGATGATAAGTCGTAGCTAAAGCCAAGTTGGCATCCAGATCTAAAGACGCATCAACGATAATTCGCACTGTCGGCTGAGTTTCATTGAAAAATTTCTTTGCCGCTTCCTCGCCAGAGATATGAAAAATCTCGCTTTTGTCGCCCTCCGGGCTCAAATCTACCCACTCACAAGTCATGCCATCCGTTTTCAGTCCAAACCGGGACACCGCATAAAGTTTTGCCCCTGTCAGCGTCGCACCGGTTAAGTCAGCGCCGATCCAATCTGCCTTGATCAGCCAAGCTTGACTGAGATCAGCATGAACTAAACTGGCATTGAGTAAGTTAGCATGACTCAAGTCTGCCCCAATTAAGCTAGCTCCACTTAATTTTGCATTGCTCAGATTAGCCCAACGCAAATTGGCTCCTGAAAGGTCGGCCCAGCGTAAATTGGCTCCTGAAAGGTCGGCTCCGCTAAGATTAGCTCGACTCAGATTCGCTTGTCTGAACTCAGTCTCTCTGAGATTGCTTCCGCTCAAATCGGTTCGGCTCAGATCAGCTCCGTTCAAATTCGCCTTCTCTAGGTTTACCCCTGTTAGGAAGGCACCCCGTAAGTTGGCTTCACTCAAGGTGGCCCGCATGAGTTCAGCCTGTCGAAGGGCTGCCTCTCGCAAATCAGCACCACTCAGGTTAGCGTCTTCGAGATTTGCCCAAGACAGATCGGCCCGAATCAGTTCAGCGCGAATCAGTGCGGCCTGCTTCAGTTGCGCTCCTCTCAAGTCAGCCCGAATCAAATTGGTGACATTAAGGGTTGCTTGGGTTAACTTGGCTCTGGAGAGATTAGCACCACTGAGTCGAGCGACATTGAGTTTGGCACGGTTCAAGTTCGTACTACTCAAGTTAGCACCGCTCAGGTTAGCCACACTCAAGTTTGCCTCACTTAAATCAGCACCGCTCAAGTTAGCGCTACTCAGGTTTACTTCGGCGAGGTTAGCACCAGAAAAGGTTCTCTCTCCCGCTGCATATTTTTTAATAATTTCCCTGGCATTCATTAAGGCGACCCTGAACAGACTGCAAGTATATCAGTTGACAATCAAGCGTTACCGACAACTGCTTTTAGTTTATTGGCGATCCCAACTATAAGTTCATGGGCAAATTGTAGCGGCTCACTAAGGCATTGATGAGAATATTAAAGTTTGAAGGATGATTGATGAAGTAAAGAAATTTTTATTCCTACCATTTGACGGGTAACTGCTCACTGTTCACTGGTCACTGTTAGAGTTGCATAGGGTTAACGTTGATGAAATAGGATATGAACATTGGGCTCGTAGGGCTGGGATTAATTGGTGGGTCATTGGGGTTGGATTTGAGAGCCTGCGGTCATCAGGTATTGGGAGTCTCTCGCCAAGAGCAAACTTGCCAGCGGGCGATTGAGCGAGGTGTTGTTGATGATGCCAGTATTAACCTGAATCTTTTGGCAGCAGCAGATGTAGTGTTTGTTTGTACACCTATCGGCGCGATCGCATCCACTGTACAGCAGTTAATTCCTCACCTTTCCCCAAATACCGTTATCACTGATGTAGGTTCTGTGAAAACGGTGGTTGTTGAGCAGGTTACTCCCTTGTGGCCGAACTTTGTCGGCGGACATC
>JBFLZA010000632.1:0-5367 GCA_040756535.1 Cyanobacteriota bacterium | reverse complement strand
ACCCCAGTATCTTCTACCTGAAACCGAAGTTTGTAAGAGTTAGGAGCTATGAGCGCGTCGGTATTCGGAACCTTTTCCGAATAAGGAGACGTGCCCCGTAGGGGTTTTGAGCTTTGAGTTGGAGCTGTTAACTCATGATTCAAACTTGAGCCTTCAAAACTATTGACATATCCGACCTTGAACGTCACCTGACCGTTTTCGGTAAATTTAACGGCATTGCTCAGGAGATTAATCAGAACCTGCCGCAACCGTTTTTCATCCGCCCGAATTAATTTTGGAAGTGTCGAAAGCACTCTATAGGTGAACAAAGTTCCTTGTTGCTCAGCCCGGATTCGACAGATTGCAACAATCCCTTCCAGAAATTCTCGAAGGTGGAAATTGTTGAGGTAGAGCTCCATTCTTCGAGCTTCGATTTTGGACAAGTCCAAAATATCGTTAATCAACATCAGCAGATGTTCGCCACAACGATGGATGGTGTTAACACCACTCTTTTGTGGATCTGTTAACATTCTGTCCTTATTCAGGATTTGGGTATAACCTAAAATGCCATTCAGGGGAGTCCGGAGTTCGTGGCTCATGTTCGCCAAAAATTCACTCTTCGCTCGGTTGGCAGCCTCAGCCACTTGTTCTGCGCGTTTGCGATCGCTAATTTCTTGTTGTAGCTGGATATTCTTGTCCTGTAACTCTAAGGTGCGCTGTTGCACTTTAGTTTCTAAACCTTTATTTGCTGCTTCTAAGTCTTTATAAAGACGCGCATTTTCTATCGAGATAGCCGCTTGAGATGATAAAAGCTTGAGTACTTCTACGTGATTGGAAGTAAAGGCTCCAGTCGTTAAATTATTTTCTAGATAAAGAATACCTACAAGCTTACCCTGGTGAATCAGTGGCGTACATAAAACCGATTTTGTGTCTTTGTTAATGATATAAGTATCAGTTGTGAAAATTCCTGTAGAGGATGCATCATTTAAAATAACATCTTCATGAGTTCTCTCTACATACTTAACGATAGAGACAGGTAATTGCTCACTATTATCTAATGGCAACGATTGCAGTACCATAACCTCAGTTTTTTCGATAGTTCCTTGAGCCTCTATGAGCAATTCACCTGATTTTTCTAAAATTAAAAATCCAGTTTCAGCACCAGCATTCTCAATTACAATCTTCATTAACTTAACAAGTAATTCATCGAGAACAATCTCGCCAGAAAGTGCTTGTGATGCCTTAAGAACTGTAGCTAAATCTAGAGATGCAGTATTATCAGTTGTTGATGCTGTTCTTCGCGCTCCTTCCTTACTAGAAGGTTCTTGGTTAGCTCTCCGCGTCAAAAATTGTGTATATTTTTCTTCTAACTTTTTGAGTTTCGCTGTTGCTCCCCACCGAGCATATCCATAATAGGATTCAGTCAGATAAATCTGAGCAAACTTCTCCTTACCAAGCGAGAAATAAAATCTTGCTGCTAGTTCATTGGCTAGCGCTTCTTCTTGGATGTATCCATGCTCTCTGGCTCCTGCGATCGCGCGATCGTAATACTCTGTTGCTTGCCAATATTGCCCCAATACTCGCGCTTTCTCTGCCTCCACAAGCTCGTACTTATGCAGAAAATTCATGGGAGCATGAGCTGCCCATTTTTGCATCTTTTCCTGGTTACTCCTCACTTTACTCAAGAGATGTTCTTGCTGTGAGGGTGACGCTGTTGGGTAGAGCGCAAGTTGTACTAAAGAATCATAGAAATGAAAGATTTGAACAACTAGGAACGCCTTTACGCCATCTAAATAGTGTTCGGCTTGAGCTGCATTTTCTACGGCTTGCTGGTATTCTCCAAATAAATAACAAAGGATAAGTTTGTTTATATAAAAGTAGTGAAGCCCAGTTCTATCGTTGGCTTCCTTAAGCAGCGGCAATGATTTCTCCTCATTGTAAGCTTCACCGACTAAACAGCACGGATTTTCAGGAGCATTGAGCAAGGAAAGGACAGACTGCTGAAAGATTTGATTCCAGCTCAAGGCATTTTCTTGCTTGAGTTGAGCAAGGCTATCACTGATTGTTGCCATTTCTCGTTCAACTCTTGGCAGTTCCTGTCCCATAAAATAGAAATGTTGGCACCTTTGCATGGCAGC
This sequence comes from Cyanobacteriota bacterium, assembly GCA_040756535.1. GTDB lineage: Bacteria > Cyanobacteriota > Cyanobacteriia > Cyanobacteriales > Coleofasciculaceae > JBFLZA01. Next base: position 3,250 of record JBFLZA010000632.1, on the reverse strand, counting down.
ATAGCCACTATATTCAAAATGCCCGTTTTCCAGCCCGCTTTGGTATCCTTCTAGTAAAAGTGGCAATGTCTCCTTAACATGAGCTTTTCCATGAATCGTTGCTGACACTGCCACAAAATATACGCTCGCCTTGATGTCTAAAGCATTGAATCGTTCTACTAGGTTTATAGCCAAATTGCCAAATTGATAAGCCAACTCAACATCCTGAAGTATCCCGTTTGACATGAGACCGTAACAAGCATAACCATAGGCTGAAGCAGGTGTATTGCCATAGTTGATCGATAAATTCACCTGTTCGCATACAACGAACGGAAACAGTGCAGGTGCTGCTTGATAGGTAGGAGACCCCATATTCGCTAGCATCCGTGTAGCTGCCACCTTATCTACCTCCGTCATTAACGGTAAGTTAATCAAATCTTCTACATTCTTACCCGTTAAATTAGCCGCTGTTTTAGCTAGTATTTGCTCAATATCTGAGGCGCTGGGCACCTCAGGTAACCTTACCCCCAATTTTTCCAGCGCTTGCAATCCCATCTTGACAGCTTCTAGCTGTTTAACTTGCGCCATATAGGCTTGGATTTTCACCTCATAGACTTTCATTTTGTCGATGGGGGTTTTTGCCTGTTGCAGGACAACTGTTGCCCATTTCTCCATCTGGTCAAAATCGCAATTCAGGTACGCTGTTTCTACCGCTGATTCATAAAGTGCTAGTGTTAGCTCGTACTGACTTTGCCAGCTATTTGCTGCCAATAACCCCAAAGCAACCTTCAGGTAGCGGATAGCAGATTCATACGCTGTCGCTGCTTTCGCTTTCTGACCGGCTATAAGATTAAGTTCAGCCAGCTTATATCGTTCCGACTCTAAGGTAAGTAAGTCGGTGCCGTAATTGAGTTGATTCACCAACGTGAAGATATTTTCTTTTTGTTCTTCAGGCGTTGTATTTTGTAGTAGCAACTGACCGATTTTTAGGTGAGTTTCTTTCTTCTGTGAATCTGGAATGAGACAATAAGCGGCTTGTTGCACGCGGTCATGCAAAAACTTGTAGCCAACGTTTAACGGCTCAACTTGCAAAGCGGTTGAGGGTTTTATGTCAAACACCATCGGAGTTTTATAAGCCTCCGAGAGCGGTAAAATCAGCTCTGCTTGTAAGGCAACCCACAAATCCGTTGCTGTCTCTGACTGAGATTTTTCATTGACAATGGCTAAAACATCTAACGTAAATTTATCTCCAATGCAGGCTGCTAACTTTAGGACATTCTGTGTCTTGGGCGACAGCTTTTGAATTTGGCTGACCATCAGTTCGACAACATTCTCGGTGATATCAATGCCTTGAAGAACATCGATATCCCACTGCCAGCAACCTTGACTGAAATTAAATGACAGGAGGTCTTCCTGATGCAGCGATTTGAGGAGCTGAGTTAAGAAGAAAGGATTACCTTGTGTTTTCTTGAAAACTAAATCAGCTAGTGGCTTAGCTTGGGCAGCAGCACTGTGGAGGGTATCAGCGACTAATTGGCTAACATGAACAATATTCAAAGGCTGGAGAATGATGTTATTTATAACTGCTTCAGCCTGTTGGATTTGCTCCAATGCATGAATTAAGGGATGAGTGGCACTGACCTCATTGTCTCGATATGCCCCAATTAGCAATAGATATTCGCTATCCGGATCGGTCACAATCAGCTCAATGAGCTTGAGAGAAGATAAATCTGCCCACTGCAAGTCATCTAGAAAGACAACAAGTGGGTGTTCCGGTTGGCTAAATACGTGGATAAATTGTTGAAATACTCGATTGAATCGGTTTTGCGATTCAGATGCACCAAGTTGAGGAACGGCGGGTTGCGGTCCAATAATTCGTTCTACTTCGGGAACCACATCAATAATGATTTGACCGTTGGCACCGAGGGCTTCTAAAAGTTTTGATTTCCAAATTGCTAGCTTGTCATCACGTTCTGTCAGGAGTTGCCGCATCAATTCCTGAAACGCTTGAATGATAGAAGCATAGGGAATATTGCGCTTGAACTGGTCAAATTTACCAGAAATAAAGTATCCTCGCTGACGCACAATTGGTTTATGAATCTCATTAACCAGCGAGGATTTTCCAATTCCAGAATAGCCACTGACCAGCATCATTTCTGTTCTACCAGAACTGACACGGTCAAAAGCATCCATTAACCTAGCAACTTCCTGTTCGCGTCCATACAGCTTCTGCGGAATCGAAAATTGACTAAATAAATCCAGTTCTCCAACTTTGAAGTGAGCAACCTCCCCAGACGTTTGCAGCATCCTCAAACAAGCTTCCAAATCGGCTTTCAGTCCCAGCGCACTTTGATAACGGTCTTCTGCTGTCTTGGCAAGAAGCTTCATTACAATGTCAGATATCGCCAGAGGAATGGCTGGATTTAGTTCATGTGGTGGAATTGGAGTTTTCGCAATGTGGCAGTGAACCACTGCTAGTGGGTCATCAGTCGCCTGACAGGGCAATTCACCCGTTAGCAGTTGATAGAACGTTACACCTAAGGAGTAAAAATCGGTCCGATAATCGATCGCACGATTCATTCTTCCAGTTTGCTCTGGTGCCATATAGGCTAGGGTGCCTACTCCGATGTCCTGCATAGAGGCTACGTCCATAGAGGACGTTTCCCGAACGAGCAAATTAGGATTGTTAATTGTCTGACTTTCTCTAGATAAACGAGAAGCAATACTAAAATCAATAATCTTAACTTGACCTGTTGTTGAATTAATCAGGATGTTATGGGGTTTAATATCTTTGTGAATAATGCTATTCTCATGAAGCTGAGCTAAGGTTGCAGCCAACTGAATAGCAACTTGCAGAAATTGGCTCAAATCAAGCATTTGAGCAGAAATAAAATTTGTCAGTGCTTCTCCTTCAAAATCAGGCAGAATTAGAGCTAAGCCATTCTGATAACTTTCTAGAGCAAGTGGTTTCAGAATTCCATCAATATCTAGAGGCTGGAGGATTTTAAACTCATGCCTCAGTTTTGTGAGTTCTTCAATTGTGGGATACTCAGATTTTAAGGTTTTGATAATGACGGAGTTATGGTCTGGCTGTTTAGAAGCACGATAAATAACGGTATTTATTCCTTCATAAATCACTTTTAACACGGTGTAGCCAGCAATATTCATGGTTGTATTTACCTTCAATTAAAACTATGAAATTAGAGCATTAATGAAAACTGCGATCGCCTCTCTCCCTCTCTATACAATCTCCTAAAACATTAGCAAGCTG
>JBFLZA010000631.1:0-5377 GCA_040756535.1 Cyanobacteriota bacterium | reverse complement strand
TCTGGCTGTGGTGGTGCAGCAGGAATGATTGGCTCCGGTTTCGCCTCTGGTTTTAAAGCGACTGTGGGAATGGTGGGTTGCGGTATTGGCGGCTTAGGAGCCTCAGTTTTAATCGGTTGCTGGGGCGTCGGGGGTTTAACCGTTTTTTGCTCTGGCTTTGGAGTCTCTTCTAGCGGTTTTTCTTCAGTTTCTGGGTTTTCGACAACAATGACTTCAATCGGGTCGTCGGCAAGTTCCGGCTCTCTTGCCCACAGTAAGCTGACGCCGAAAGCCATTGCTACGTGGAACACGGCTGAACCGGCAAGGCTATAGGCGAGAAATTTCTTGAGAGCTTCTTTTTCTCTCTCGCGTTGCTCAATGCAAAAGCTGGAAATACTCATCCCCTCTACTTTTTCCCTGTTAAGTACGAGCGCATACCGCTTAACCGTTCCAAGTTATTGCATATCAGTTGCATTAACGAGGTAAACAATAAAATGATTTAGATGCCCTTGTCAAGGAAAATAATGAAGCGCTCGCAAAGAACTTACTCAATCAAACCTAGACAACACAACGCTTGTGTGCTTTAAGCACTTGACAAAACTAACCCAACCCCCATTCAATTTAATGAGATTTTTTGGCTTAAAGACTTGACATTGCTTGCAAGAATATGGCAAGGACGAAACGCCCACGCCATCCTCTCTCAAAAACTACTCTGCAAACCGATGCGAAACGTCAAACCGGGTTGATAAATTCGATTGGCTTTTTCGTAAGTCACATCCGCCAAGTTTTCCAGATAAACGAACAGTCCTATATTCCGAGTTATAGGAATACGAGCATTCAAATCCAAATTCAGCCAGGATGGAATGAACTCTGTCGTACTCTCATCAGGTCTGTTAAAGAAGGCTCTACGAGCACCACTGTTGTAACTAGCCAACAAATTAAGCTGCCACCCAGCGGATTGGTAACCGATACCAAATTGAGCCACCGAGTAAGGAACCATCGCTAACTGCAATCCCTTTTCTAAACCCGTTTCAATTTGGGCGTTTGTATAGGTGTAGTTGAGAAAGGTTGACCACTCAGGCGTCATTTGCCACTTTAGTGCCACCTCTAATCCATTGGTATTAACCAAACCAATATTTGCCCATCGTCCGGCTTGAATTCCGAGGCGATCTTGCAAACGACTACCAAAGTAGGTAAATTGTCCCGTTAAGCGTGGAGAAAACGCGACATCAATTCCAGCAGTCCAAGACGAACCCGTTTCTGGCTCTAAGTCAGGGTTTGGCAACCAGTTATGAACGGTGTCATAGACATACAATTGGTCTAGTCCGGGATTGCGCCTTACTGAAACCCAACTCCCACGCATAGCAATATCTGGGGTAACAGCCCATCGTAACCCTGCGCTCGGATTTAAATCACTGCCATACTCACTATTGAAGTTTTGTCTGAGTCCAAAATCGGTCTCAAAGGTATCGCTGAGCTTCCAGGTCGTTAAAGCAAATAGGGCTGCATTAAACCTATCTCTATTTTCACTTTCATTCAGAGCAATGCGATCGGGTGCTGTACTCACAACCTCACCCTGTAAGAATGAGTTTTGCAAATCGGCTCCCCAAGTGAGTTGATTGTTAGGAGTAATTTGCCACTGATGCTCTACTCTTGCCGTAATTGCTTGTGAATTGAGTGTGCCTGTTCGGTAATAAATGTTTTGAGTCGGCCCATAGGTGTTGAAGTAATCTTGGTTGTAAGTCAGTGTAGTTTTGAGGACGGAATCTTCAGAGCCACTCAGCAGGGTTTTCCAAGATAGGCCTATATTGAATGCATCGTGGTCTAGTCGATCTCTTTGCAGAGGAAAGCCAAAATACAGTAAGCCCCGACGACTAGTAATTTTGTAAGCATCTAAACTAACAGTATTTGTAGGATTTAAATCGAGTGACAGGCTACCAAAATAATTGCTAACAGCCGTATCTCCGTTAAACAAACGTCCCTCTGAATCACGATTGGCTGCACCCACTGGGACGCGATAGCGATTATCTGCCTCGTTTTGCTCGAAACCCAAGTTAAACCTTAACGAACCTGTCGAACCCCCATAACTAGCCCGATAGTTCAACCGTTCGTAAGAGCCATATTGCACGCCTAAATTCAGTCTCGGAGCCTCTTTACCCTGTTTAGTAACAATATTGACGATTCCCCCAAAGGCTTCTGAACCGTACAGCGTGGAACTCGTGCCACTAGATAATTCCACCCGTTCAATCGCCCCTACTGGAATGCTATTGAGGTCAGTTGCGCCGTGATAGGTGCTAATGTTGCTACCGATGGGTCTGCCATTGAGGAGAAAGACAGACTGATTGATAGAGTTCCCTCGATAGTAGGTACCTGTATGAATATCTGCCCCAAAACCGACATCGTTGATAGCAAATCCGGGTAGTCCTCTTAACACTTCGGCTGCACTATTCGCGCCTTGCTTTTGGATTTCTTCTTCGGTAATGACATACTCGGGAGTAGAAGACTTTGGGAAAGGCTCTTCCTCTTGCGTTACAACAATTTCTATTGGATCTTCCTCTTCAATGTCAGTTTCCTCAGTAGAGGAATTGGGTGTAGCTTCGCCGTTGGTTTGGGATAGTGTTGATTCGGAGAAGGTTGGTTGTTGAACAAGCAACTCGGCACTGATGTAGGGACGCTCTAGTTCACTGAGCCGAGGAATCTTTGAAATCGGCTGTTGTACCGATGCCGTTTCTAAGGATGAAAATCTTTCTTCCCCTGTTCCCTGTTCCCTATTTTCAAGCGAGCCTCCTGACTCCGTTGCGCTAACAGCAAAGGGGACAGCGCCCATTGCGATTGAGCTAATACCGCAACCGATTAAGGCAACGCTAGGCACAAAAAGATGCAATTTCATGTTTTTTTGACGAAAATAACTCATCCCACCCCATCTGGCTTCTTTTAGGGAGCGCTAACAGGACTTATTTGGCGCTGGCATAAAAAAGCTACTGGTTAGTTTGGGTGAGGTTGTCATCTACGTCAAAAGACAAGCTGTCAAACTTTGCTCTTAGGCTCAGTGCTAGTAACGTTGCAAATGTCAAGTCCTAGCTTTATTGAAATTATTTTCATTAGCTGTGCTAAGTAAGATCAGGCAGTTGCAGGCGTCAAGTGAGAAAAATTAGATGCGATCGCATCCACCTGTGCTAAAAAAATTGTCTAAAAGCCCTTAATTCAATAGGTTTAGCTTTTTTTGTATTCCGCCATCCTTGCTCTACAATGCTCAATCCGCTAGACTTTTTGAGCCAGCTACTTGACAATGAGAACTATTAGCAATATTTCTATTGAAAGACTTTGTCAGCTTTTTCTTGTCCGAAATCCACCAAAGCTGACCGAGCTTTTAAACAACCATTTTTGAATTTACATGCCCATTGTTAACTTTTTCAAGGCGGGCGGAATCGTCGCTTGGCCGCTTTTGGTATTTTCCCTAGTGTCTGTCGCCCTGATTGCTGAGCGACTGATATTTTGGTTTCGAGTGAATCGTCGGCAGCGCCGAGTCGTGAGGGATGCGCTGAAGCTGTACCAACAAAACTCCAGAAATGCTATCAACTACCTACAGCAAAATGCGGATTTACCCATTGCCAAGATTTTTCTGGAAGCATTAGAACTAGATCGGCCCAACCCTGAGGAGTTTCGCATCGCCTTAGAAAGCGCAGCCCAAGCCGAACTGCCAACGTTAAAGCGTTTTAACAGTGTGTTTGATACCATCGTCGGGATTTCACCACTTTTGGGTCTTTTAGGAACAATTTTGGGCTTGATGACGGCTTTTTCTTCCCTAAAGGTTGGTGATGTTGGAGGTAGCAGCACGGCAGGAGTGACTGGAGGAATTAGTGAAGCTCTAGTTTCGACCGTGATGGGGTTGGTTGTGGCAATATGCACCCTCTTTTTTGCCAATATGTTCCGCGCCTTTTATCAGCGACAACTGGCGTTAATTCAAGAGTACGGAGGTCAGTTGGAACTGCTTTATCGCCGTGAGTACGAACAAGGGAGAGATGTCTATGCGACTTCCCGATGAGGTAGAGAAGTCAGGGGAAATCAACATCGTGCCAATGATCGATGTGATTTTCTCGATACTGGCGTTTTTCATTATTTCGTCGTTGTATTTAACACGTTCGGAAGGGTTGCCTGTAAATTTACCCGGTGCTACAACGGCGAAAAGTCAGCCCAGTACCAAAATTACAGTGACGATTCAACCCGATGGAGAACTTGCACTCAACCGCAAGCCGATTGAGTTGGACGCTTTGGAACAGGCGGTACGTTCTTTAGTAGAGACAAACTCTGAACCACTGGTGATCGTTAATGCTGATGAAAAAGTCGATCACGGCCAGGTAGTGAGCGTAATGGATCGCTTGCGTAAAGTTAAGGGAGCAAAATTAGCGATCGCTGCTCAAAGACAATAACTCCAATAGTTTTTAAATACCTCTCTCCTGTAGAAATTAGATATTGTCATCCTACTTTGATTCATTAAAAAGAGGAGACAAGGGAGAGGTATTTTAATTTATATAACAAGGTATATGTTTCAATCTCTGATAGGGATTTGAGTGGATTTAAACTGGCTATGCTTTAGATTATCTTCCGCCTTTGTATTTGGTTTCAATCCCTGATAGGGATTTGAGTGGATTTAAACTTAATAATAATGCGCCGGAGTATGAGACTGAAGTAGAGTTTCAATCCCTGATAGGGATTTGAGTGGATTTAAACCTTGCCCGCCGCGCTGGGGATATCTTCTCTGGGCCGTTTCAATCCCTGATAGGGATTTGAGTGGATTTAAACAAGAAGCGATCGCTAGAGCTTTAACTATGGTTGAAGTTTCAATCCCTGATAGGGATTTGAGTGGATTTAAACTGGTAAGGTTTTGGGAATACAGAATATTCGTCAAGTTTCAATCCCTGATAGGGATTTGAGTGGATTTAAACTAGATGGCAAACTTACTTATCGCCTGAGCAATCCGTTTCAATCCCTGATAGGGATTTGAGTGGATTTAAACATAAAAAGTTAGCGCAAGCCTCAACGTTAGCCTCGTTTCAATCCCTGATAGGGATTTGAGTGGATTTAAACTAAAACTTGCATATCTTAGAGCCTATCTCTATGCTGTTTCAATCCCTGATAGGGATTTGAGTGGATTTAAACTTGTTGAATGCCGCCGCTCTAAGATCTGAATCCGGTTGTTTCAATCCCTGATAGGGATTTGAGTGGATTTAAACCCGCACCAGGCAGCAGCTTCAGGATGTTGAGAAAAGTTTCAATCCCTGATAGGGATTTGAGTGGATTTAAACAAGAAACTGCCGCCATCGTTGCCCAGCCTGTAGCGACCGGTTTCAATCCCTGATAGGGATTTGAGTGGATTTAAACTTTAAAGAACTGAATG
>JBFLZA010000630.1:0-5398 GCA_040756535.1 Cyanobacteriota bacterium | reverse complement strand
AGTAATTGGCTTATATGTCAAGGGCTTACCCCTATTGGTTCATCTGCCCCTAGCATTGCTGGGAGGTTTTCTTTTTGGGGCAATTTGGGGCTGGATTCCAGGTTATCTCAAAGCGGTACAGGGTGTGAATGAAGTGATTACTACCCTGTTGTTGAACTATGTTGCTCAGTATTTTGTCAGTTACCTTGTCACTGGGCCGATGATGGAACCGGGTGCGCCTAGTCCCTTTTCACCCAAACTCCCTGAGACGGCACAACTGCCGACGATTCTGCCCCAAACTCAAACTCATGCTGGGATTTTGATTGCTTTAATTGCAGCAGGAATTGTATGGGTGGTGTTTTTGCGATCGCCTCTTGGTTATCAAATTGAAGCGGTAGGGCAAAATCCAATTGCGGCCCGCTATGCAGGAATGTTTGTCGAACGCACCATTATATTAACAATGGCGGTTTCGGGTGGGTTAGCTGGGTTAGCCGGTGCATCGGAAGTGATGGGATTGAAATATCGACTATTTGAGAACTTTTCAGGGGGGTATGGGTTTGATGCGATTGCGATCGCACTTTTGAGTCGTGGCAGCATTCCCGGTGTCATCTTCATTTCGCTTTTCTTCGGTGCCTTGCGTAGCGGGGCCAATGTTATGCAGCGCAGTGCGGGAGTGCCAGTGACTGTAGTTTATGCCATTCAAGGACTTACAGTTTTATTCATCGCCATTAGTTTTGCACTAGAAGGCAAGAAGAAATTCGCTAAAACTTAATTGAAGTACCCTACTACTTCCCACTGACAACGCAGCTTATTATTTTCATCACAAACCCAGCGACAAACCAACTTTTCCCTCTTATTCGCGAGCTTCTTGTCGCTGTTATCTACATTGCTTATATATTCTCTCTTTAATTGCTGTTCGTAATCTAGTTGGTGATATTGCAGTTGCATGAGGGATACTCTTCGTTAAAAATTCAGTTTCTGAAATTTTGAAAAGAAAATTTTTAAAGGAAGAGAGAGGATGTTCCAGCACTCCGATTCTCTCGGATTATCGGTAATTGGCTGTAGCCTTCCCCTCTCAAGTCTCCACAGTTTAAACCTTATTGAAACCGTAAGAATAAATTCTTTTTCAATAAATTACGATGAGGCTCTTGCTATTGTACATAGATTGCCTAATATCTTTTAGGTCGAGATTAGCTGGAAATTAGACTTGCCGCTGTTTGAAATTGTGAATTGAAACTGTAAAATTGCCGACTTTTAGATTTAAAAGAGTTTATTAAGCGACAAGCCTATTTTTTTACCCGCATAATTTAACTTCCTCATCGGGTCACATCGCGTGACTTTTCCGCTCTTTTAGACTTACTCTAGAAGGAGCTAAAGCTGTTAGGGGCAGGAGTAGGAATTCCGTTGAGTTGATTTTCCTTCTGACGAAGAGGAGTAACACCCCGATAATACAGCTCGTAACTAGGTTGACGTAATCTGCCGCTCATTTTTACTCGGATGTGTCTCCAAGGAAGGCCCCGATACTTGCCACCTACTTCACCCTGAATAATTTCTACAGAAGTAGGATTGTGTTCGTAGGATACCCCGCGATAGCAAAGTTTCATAGCTTCAGTGTCCTTGTTCTTTAATCTCGTTGCGTTGTCTATATTTCTAGTATCGAAGCCTGATGTTTGCGATCGCGTTCAACTTGTGTTCAACTTCTGTATAAGTTATTTACCTTCCGTTACATTTTCCTCATTCGCTAATTCTCGTCACTGTTGAGCCTTGTTAATACAGGCCTGTAACTGTTCAGCAAGAACGACGACATGGGGTTTTCTGAGCATGGTGAGGTGATTGCCACCCAGCCAATGAATGTCCACACCTCCCCCAGCTAGCTGACTCCAGCCTAGAGCTGAGTCCTGATAAGCCTTACTATATTGAACACTCGTTCTGAACAGAGTAATTGAGTTTGGGTAAACCTGGGGAACGTAGTTGAGAGTGGCTTGGTTGTTCGCTTGGTAAACTCGAAGCATAGGGCCAAGGTTAAGTTCGCTCAATAGCCGTCGTCTGGACTCTTGAGGAATCAAATTCCCTATGACTGCTTCTCCTAGGATGGAGTGCCATGACTCATTTTTACGGAACCCTTGCAGAAGCTTATAGATTGAAGAAACTCTTGCTCCCCCGCTCCCCCGCTCCCCTGCGAGTTTCTTAGGAGCAGTTATCAAATAAAAATAATCGAGGACAAACGACCAAGTATATCGCGCTGCTGTGGTTAGAAGAAATTTTAAGCTCTCTCCCAAGGAAGGGACGTTGCCTGGTACGGGTGCGAGGGTATCAAGAATAGCGAGTAGAGCCACCTGATGTCCTGCTCTAATCAGTTGTTGAGCCATTTCAAACGCCACTAAACCGCCAAAAGACCAACCTCCCAAATAATAGGGGCCGGATGGCTGAACTTTACGCAACTCCTCAATGTAGTAAGCCGCCATATCTTCAATGCGAGTGAGTGGCGTTTGTTTTCCATCCAGTCCTAAGGGTTGCAGTCCGTAAAAGGGTTGGTCGAACCCCAGACAATAGGCCAATTGATAATAAGGAAAGACAGTACCGAAGATGGGATGGATGCAGAAGAACGGTGGTTTTGAACCAGCAGGCTGAATGGGAACTAAGGGCGACCAAGATAGAGGATTGGCTTCTTGCCCTAAAATACTTGCTAGACCTTCAACTGTTGAAGTTAAGAAGAGGGTAGACAGGGGGAACTCTCGCTCAAACTGTTTTTGCATCTGAGCAATGAGGCTCACAGCTAAGAGAGAATCGCCTCCCAACTCGAAGAAGTTGTCACGAATTCCGATGCGTTCAAGGTTAAGAATCTCAACCCAGATTTTTGCGATCGCTTCTTCGGTTGGTGTACGGGGAGCAATGTAGTTTTCTGTTACTTCAGTCTGATCTACACTTAGCGCTTTTAGAGCGTGACGGTCTACTTTACCATTAGGCAAGACCGGCAAAGCCTCCAGCATTACGAAGGCTGAAGGTATCATGTACTCTGGCAACTTTCCTTGTAGGAAATGGCGCAAGTCGATAGGTTGAAGGTTAGAAGGTTGCAGGTTGGCAGGTTGCTCTTGATTTGGGATGATGTAAGCAACTAAGCGATTGTTACCAGATACGTCTTCTTTTGCGATAACAACCGCTTCTTTCACCAAGGGGTGCTGACTGAGTACTGCCTCAATCTCTCCCAACTCAATGCGGAAGCCGCGAATCTTTACCTGTGCATCGATGCGGCCTAAAAATTCAATGTTGCCGTCAGATCGATATCGAGCTAAATCACCCGTTTTGTAAAGACGGCTCGATTTTGGATTTTGGATGCCCCCCTTTGTAAGGGGGGAGAGGGGGGGATCGGATTTTGGATTATCAGATTTATCTTCAAAGTTAATAATTTCAGAAGATTCTGAATTCTTCCCACTACTGTCTAATCCGAAATCTGTGAAAGGGTTGAGAATAAACTTCTTAGCCGTTAACTCAGGCTGGTTGAGGTAGCCTCGTGCTAGTCCATTACCACCAATGTAAAGTTCTCCAGGAATTCCAATAGGTACAGGTTGTAGATGGGAGTCTAGGATATAAACTTGTGTATTAGCAATGGGGCGACCTATCGATGGCTTCTCGCTGTCGTCACTCAGTTCTGCTACGGTAGACCAAACCGTTGCTTCTGTTGGCCCGTAGGCGTTGAAAAACTGACGACCTAAAGCCCAGCGTTTTACGATATCGGTAGAACAGGCTTCTCCAGCAGAGATGATTGTTCGCAGTGCCGGAAGTTGTTGTGCAGGTAAAACGGCGAGTACAGAGGGTGGGAGTGTGACGTGGGTAATCGCATGGTTGCGTAGCAGTTGGAGTAGGGGTGTTCCTGGTAGTAACGATTCCTTTCTAGCTAAGTAGAGTGTTGCTCCATTCAAGAGCGCCATGACAATTTCAAAGATTGAGGCATCGAAACTTAGGGAGGCAAATTGTAAGATGCGATCGCTTGGTTGTAGGTTGAAAGTCTGAATTTGAGCTCGGGATAAGTTGCTTAAGCCCCGATGTTCAATTAGAACGCCTTTGGGCTTTCCTGTAGAACCAGAGGTGTAGATGATATAGGCGAGGTTGTCAGGTGTGATGCTGCTGGTTGGGTTTTCTTGGCTGTGTTGGGTAATTGCATCTGCGTCTTTGTCCACGCAAATGATGGATGATTGATATTGGCGATCGCTACACTTGGCTCGATCCCCCCAACCCCCCTTAAAAAGGGGGGCTATAAGAGAGTGAGTGAGTAAGATTGATACTTGAGCATCCTCCAGCATGAAGTTAAGGCGCTCTTGAGGATAGGTGGGATCTAACGGAACATAGGCTCCACCTGCTTTGAGAATGCCCAACAGTGCTACTATCATTTCCACGGAACGCTCTAGGCAGATGCCGACTAGAACTTCTGAGCCTACCCCTAGTTTTTGCAAGTAATGCGCTAGTTGATTGCTGCGGTTATTCAGTTCTCGGTAGGTGAGTTGTTTGTCTTCAAAGACAACTGCGATCGCATTTGGTGTCTTTTCTACCTGTGCTTCAAACAATTGATGAAAGCACTCTTCCCTACTTACCTGCTCGCAAGAGGGCGGGTTTTGTTGAGAGATTATCTGTTTCTCTACCCATTGATCTGCTAAACCCGCCCCTACAATCCTGCTCTCTGTTCTTGTGTGATTCCAATCAATTAATAACTGCTGGCGTTCGGTTGCCGTCAACAACGGTAATTCACAGAGGCGCTGCTGGGGATTGGCGACAATGCCTTCCAGCAGCGCTTGGAAATGTCCCAGCATCCGGGTAATGGTAGCCTCATCAAATAAATCGGTGCTGTAACATACCTGTCCTCTAAGTCCCTCCGGAGATTCCCACAGATGAAACTCTAGGTCAAACTTAGCGCTAGGGTTGTCGAAATCTAGCCGGGATAGGGTTAGTCTAGGCAATTCTAGCGCCTGGATTGGCGTATTTTGCAGGCTGAACGCGACTTGGAATAAGGGATGGTGGCTTAGATTACGCTGTGGATGTAGTTCCTCAACTAGTTTCTCAAAGGGTAAGTCTTGATGAGCATAGGCTCCTAGTGCTACCTCCCGTACTCTGTCGAGCAGTTCTAAAAAGGTTGGGTTGCCTGATAAATTGGTACGCAATACTAGACTATTGACAAAAAAACCAATTAGCCCTTCTATTTCACTGCGGTTGCGGTTGGCAATGGGGGAACCGACTACAATATCTTCTTGCTGCGTGTAGCGGTAGAGTAAAGTCTGAAATGCTGCTAAAAGGGTCATGAACAGACTACTCCCTTGGCGCTGCGAGAGTGCTTCTAGTTCTTGATTCAGGCTTTTTGGTAGCTCTAGAAATTGCTCTGCCCCTCGGTAGGTTGGAGTCACGGGGCGAGGCCGATTACTGGGCAAGT
>JBFLZA010000629.1:0-5424 GCA_040756535.1 Cyanobacteriota bacterium | reverse complement strand
GCCTGTATAGAAGGCAAAGGTGCGAGGGGTTGCCGTTTCTTGGTGGATAATGGTTTCGGGTTTCAAGTAAAAGTATTGAGCCAAACGTGCGATCGCATCTTCTGTATACTGTTGCTTTAACTGCTCATACTCCTCTTTCGACCCCCGCCACCACATGCGGGTATCAGTAAACGAAGAAGCAATAATTGTCGCTTTTCCTTCCGGTGCACGACCATCTCCGGGATGACTAACAGAAACAAATAGAGAGTTATTCTCCCCAATCAACCCATCGTAATCGTAGAGAAACTGGAGATGCGGCGGACATCCGGCAGGAATCGCACTCTGGTCAACGCCGAGATAAATCACGAAGGCACCCGATGCGGGAGGTAATTTATCCACCCGACGCTTGTAGTCGGCAGGCGATTGTTCTCCGACTAACTTAACCAGATTTTGTACGGTAACGTTAGCCACCACTTCATCTGCCGATTCCGTCCAAACTTCCCCTGTTTTCTGATTACGAATTTTCACCGCAGTCGCTTTACCGCCTGAGACTTCGATACCTTCAACGGTATGACGCATCAGCAGCTTACCCCCCCATTTTTCCAGGGCTTCCACTAAGCGATCGCTCAATACCTGCATACTACCCTTAAGATGGAATAGCCCTTGCGGTTCGGTGGAAACCCCTAGCGCTGTTGCCGCATACAGCAGTGCCGTCTCATCAACATCCACCTGGGAATACAGCTTTAATTGCAAGTCTAAAAACGTCCTCAGACGCTGGTCTTCATAAACTCCATACCCCCTTAACGCATCTCCCACCGTCATCAAGGTAAAGGGCAAAGTAATCAACGTATCCGGGCGAACTGCCGACGCCAACTGCCACAAATCCCACAAACTACGCGGTGGCAGCACCGGGTCGCGGGATTGAAACTTCCAGCTAGCCTCGAACAACGTGGCCATCAATTGCCAAAACGGTTCACTGCCAGGAAACTGCCGTTGTCGTTCTGCCTTCCATTTTTCTGGGTCGCGCCAAACGTTTATCGGTTCGGTTTCACTGGGAAGAAACACCGCACAAGCAGGGTCACAAGGCATTGCTGCCGGTAAGTCAATTTCTAACTCATCAAAAATCCGCTTGTGAATGCCACCCGGTTCTAACCCAGCCACCTGAGTAGCACCCACATCAAACGTAAACCCCCGCCGTTTGAAGGTAGAAGCACACCCTCCAGGTAGATAGGCTTGGTCTAATACCAACACCTTATAGCCGCGACGCGCCAGCAGCGCCCCAGCCGTTAAACCACCAATTCCCGCACCAATGACAACGACACGACTGGATTTGTCGCTGCCAAAACGATTACTTGGCATTTGGCACTATCTTTACATTACTTAACACTCTTACTCATAATGATACAGTGTTTGCCAACAAAGGCCAAAAGCGTTAGATGAATGGAGCTGTGGGAGTTTCAGTGGCTAAGATAAAGAAGTACCCGTCCTCTTTTTTTTACAACTGATGACTTCAACTCTGCTCAAAACTCCCCCTCTAAATGCCCCAACCATTAAAACACTACCGAACGGTCTGACGATTGTGGCAGAGCAGATGCCTGTGGAAGCCGTCAACTTGAATGTATGGATTAACGTCGGTTCGACGGTGGAATCAGACAACATCAACGGCATGGCTCATTTTCTAGAGCACATGGTTTTCAAGGGAACGCCGCGATTGCAGAGTGGTGAGTTTGAGCGGCTGATAGAGGAACGGGGTGCAGTAACGAATGCCGCCACGAGTCAAGATTACACTCACTACTACATCACGACTGCCCCAAAAGATTTTGCTCAACTGGCTCCCTTACAGCTCGATGTAGTACTCAATCCCAGCATTCCTGATGACGCTTTTGAGCGGGAACGGTTGGTGGTTTTGGAAGAAATTCGTCGTTCAGAAGATAATCCCAACCGCCGCACGTTTCGACGAGCCATTGAAACAGCGTTTGAACAGTTGCCTTACCGTAGACAAGTGTTAGGGCCAGCATCGGTGATCGAACAGTTAAGGCCCCAGCAGATGCGGGACTTCCATGCTCAATGGTATCAACCCAAGGCGATGACGGCGGTGGCAGTGGGCAATTTGCCTGTTGAAGAGTTGATTGAGGTTGTTGCTGATGGATTTAAGCAGGCAGGAGTCAGGAGTCGGGAAGTAGAGGATTCCCCATCCCTCACTCTTGCACCTGAACCCGCGTTTGGGAACATTGTCCGCCAGGAGTATGTAGACGATACCTTACAGCAGGCGCGGCTGTTGATGGTTTGGCGGGTGCCAGGGATGATGGAGTTAGAACAGACTTATGCCTTGGATGTGCTATCTGTAATGTTAGGACAGGGGCGTATGTCCCGATTGGTGAGAGATTTGCGCGAAGAACGCCAACTCGTGACTCATATTGGCGTCAGCAACATGACGCAGCGCCTTCAGGGAGTGTTTTACATCTACGCACAGCTACCGGAGGAGAATATAAAAGAGGTAGAAGAAGCGATCGCACAACACATCCGTCGCTTTCAAACCGAGTCGGTATCACCGAGTGAGATTGCTCGCATTCGCAAAAAAGTCGCCAATCGCTTTGTCTTCGGGAATGAAAAACCGAGCGATCGCACCAGCTTATACGGCTACTATCACTCCCAAATTGGAGATTTGGCACCGGCGCTGAATTACCCCGCGCATATTCAAGCTGTAACGGCTTCTGATATCCAAGCGGCTGCTCAAAAGTATCTGTGTGCTGAGGCTTACGGTATCGTTGCTGTAAAGCCCGGTAAGATTTAAGGATGGGTTATCCAGTGAGAGCGGGTTTTGATTCTCAAATTTTCCCCTAATAGAACCTTCCTCTGTTCACTACCCGCTCCAACCCTCCAAATCTAAAATCCAAACTCTAAAATTTAATGATGTGGACAGAAATTGCAACCCATATCAGTAAAGTAACCGACGAGCCGTTTGAAATCAAAAACCGTCGCTCGGTTGGTGGTGGCTGCATCAATCAGGGTTATGCCGTTAGTGGCGATACTAGCACTTATTTCTTCAAGCTCAACCAAGCGACTCAGGTGGAAATGTTTGAGGCAGAAGCGCTGGGTTTACAGCAAATGCTAGATACTCAAACGATTCGGGTGCCCAAACCGCTTGGCGTCGGTACAGCAGGCGATTCTGCTTATATTGCGATGGAGTGGCTGGAGTTCGGCGGCAGTGGCAATACTCAAGCTTGGGAAGAGATGGGGCGTCAGCTAGCCGCTATGCACCGGGCAACTCCTCCCCAACCTCAAGAACAGTTGAAAGTTGACAAGTTACAAGTTGCAAGTTCAAACCTTCAACCTTCTAACCTGCAACCTGCAACCTTATTTGGTTGGGACAGGAATAATACAATTGGTTCGACGCCACAGATTAACTCCTGGACATCGGACTGGGCAGAGTTTTTTACTGAACATCGGTTAGGGTATCAATTTCGACTAGCGCGGCGTCGGGGCGGGCATTTCCCTGAGCAAGATCGACTGCTAGCAGTAGCACCGAAGTTGCTGGATCATCAGCCTCAACCCTCTTTAGTACACGGTGATTTGTGGGGGGGAAATGCGGGCATTACTAAGTCGGGAGAACCAGTAATATTAGATCCAGCAACCTATGTCGGCGATCGCGAAGTCGATATTGCCATGACAGAACTGTTCGGTGGCTTTTCCGCTGCTTTTTATCGTGGCTATAACCAGGTGTGGCCCTTAGATGAAGGTTACAAGAAACGGAAAACTCTCTATAACCTCTATCACATCCTCAATCACTTCAATCTCTTCGGCGGCGGCTATGGATCGCAGGCAAACCGCATGATCGAACAAGTTCTCAGTTCAGTGTGATGAAGACACTCAAGAATAATTAACCCAGGCCCTAAGACCTGGGTCGTTTTTTTATGAACTGGTCAGCGATCTTGTTTAGACACTCCCAAAGGGGGCACTAACCAGCAGTTTTTAAAAGGGGTTTTTAAAAGGTCTGCGAACAAGGAATAACCTTGTTGATTACTAAGATAGTGAATGCAGGTGAAATTTTGGTGAAGAATTGCGCCCCTTAACAATTTAAAACAAAAATGAAAGTGACACTGCTAATAATTAACCCAGACCTTAAGGCCTGGGTCTGCTTTTTATAAGCTGGTTAGTCGTCTTTTCTAGACATCCCTCAAAAGGGCACTAACCAGCAGTTTTAAAAGGAATTTTAAAGGGTCTGCGAACAAGGAATAATCCTTGTTGATTACTAAGATAGTGAATGCAGGTGAAATTTTGGTGAAGAATTGCGCCCCTTAACAATTTGAAACAAAAAAGCCTCCACGTCTGTATACGGCAAAACACTTAGTGCTAGTGCATCACGGCAAAAGTTTTTGACCACCTCGGCAGTAAGCTTCAGGGAGCTCTTGGTAGCTGGGGAAGCTGGGGAAGTATGAGGGATTTAAGTGGTCAGTTATTTCTGCCAAGCTGCACTAGTGCAAACAATTCTGAATGATCTCATCTATCATGCTCTCTAGCTCTTCTAAGGGAGCATTAAGGGAGTCTGGCGTTACATGAAAGCGGACATAGCGTTCATCCCTATCGAAGGCTTCCGCTAGGAACCCTCCAAAGCCACGCGCTCGTTTGTCTATTTCTAAGAGAACATCCAAGGTATCAGAGTAAAGAGAGAAAATAACTTCCAATTCATCCAAGTGACCTCGGTAGTTACCAATGGGTCGAAACTCAAATTCTTGGATGAAGGGATACCGACTTCCAAAATGAGGATTGTACTCGCAATCAACTTTATGGAGTTGAAATCCGAGGTTTTCTAAAGCATCCAGTACAGCTTGCATCAAGGGATGTGGATACACCTGAATATAATCGGTGTCGTTGGGGTCAATAGCAGTGGAAATATCTAAACCAGTACGCACATAGACGGGTTGGTTCCCTACAGTCAGTGGCGTTTCTTCAGGGAGTGGGAAAGAAAAGGGAATTGCCTTCTCCTCTTTGGGTTGCAAGTGGAAGTGTTCCGAGAGGCAATATTTCAGCAGTATGCACTCTTCGGTCACAGTGGAATCGTCCACCTCTCGCTTGTACTGGGTAGCTACATAGAGGTAGATATCGTCTATGTCTTGCGCCACATCTCCACCGATAATGTACACTTCCCCCTCAATCATCTCACCAGGGACAAGCGCCTCACTATACAAGCGCGTATCTACGGTTGCCGCTCCAATTCCAACTTTGGCTAAAAGCTTTTTGAATAGAGACATAGTTTTGTTGGTCGCTTTGTGATACCCATCTTAGCTTTCCGTAGGGAAGCCTCACACGGTCTTCCAAGGATAACCCGGACAGGATGTCACTCTAAGGAAAAAGACAACGGGCGATCGCGATTTGCTTACACTAGTGCAAGAAGGCAGAAGGTAGAAGGCAGGAGGCAGAAGCCAGGAGGCAGGAGGCAGAAGC
>JBFLZA010000628.1:0-5448 GCA_040756535.1 Cyanobacteriota bacterium | reverse complement strand
AGCCAAGAAATTATCCATTAAAACAGTCAGTTTCACCTCTACTTTATCACCCGATAGGAGCATGGACTGGGCGCTTAATTTTGCCGCCACCAGAGGAACGCCAGATAGTAAAAGGGGTGTTATTTGAGGTTCATCATGCCGATTTGGGTTATGAAGCATTAGTGGGAAAAGTTGCGAATTTGAGGTGGAGTCATGACCCAGAGGTGCAAGTTTATGTACAGGAAGTAACTACAGATGTTTGCTTCACCCAACAGACCCAAGCTAGTAAAAATCAAGGAAACTTACATCCCGATCGCCTCAATCACTGGCCGCAGGTTGACCCTTTAGAATCTCTGGCTGGAGCAAGACCGGATGATCAGGTGATGGTAAGGCTGCGAGGGCCTATTGTTGTAGAAAATAGAAGTAGCGATCGCCCCACACTTATCCTGTCACAAGAACCAATCCAAATCACCGGACGATTTTATGGTTTAGTCACGATTTTAACGCCACAACTTAAGGGCCGCGACCAGTTTTTAGTGCGTCATTTTAATCCAACTTCAAAGCAATTTGACGGTGCTGAAGAAATCGTTAGGATTCCCCAAGTTCCCGCCGATCGAGAGGGAGTATTGCGTTCCACTAACAAAGGGATAGAAAAATCTCCTCTCAATCCAAGCGGTTGGTACATCTATGGCGCTAAGGATGGGGATGGCATTTTTGTGGTACAAGCGATCGCGCCCCGTGCCCTATTTTGTCTTCAACCTGATGAAGTGCTATTGGGGAAGAAAGCAGGGATTGCATACATCAACAAACAGTACTGGAAAGATACAGCAGCCCAAAAAGGTAGAGCAAAAACCATTCTCCTCGATCCCCATAAGGGCGGGTTTAATGGCTATAACCGAAAAGATGTCGGACTTGATACGAAGTTGCGTTCAAACATAGTAGTTGAGACAGACGGCCAGACAGGGGACGCTCCGGACGAGGAGAAAATGAATGTGCTACGTATGAATGCAAGTTGGTATGATATAGAACCAAACTCGCCTCTACCCATCAATGAAGCGATATCACGTTGGCAAGAAGGCGATCGAGCCATTGTTCTACATACCTTTGGTGGAAGGGGTGGGAAAAAAGCAGAACCTGCTCCCTTCGGTTTGGTTACCGGTCATTTTGCCTATGGGTTGGCGAGTGTTGTGCGAGAACCCCTGACACAAGAATTACGCTTTGAGATTGAGTACTTACAAGTCTATGCCCATAACCCAGATGGCATTGTTGCCGGAACGATGCATTGGGCGAGTTATATGGGCGATTTGCAACGAGGTTGGTTGGGAAATCGCCCGGTGTCCGATGTACTGGTGAAATTGGATGCGGTAACAGAAGATTACGACTTTGATGGCATCAAATTGTCACCTTGGAACGAATTTACCCGTCACCTGGAAATCATGATGGCGCGTTACCGAATAGGGGATGGTACGGGGGCCGCGATTGTCAAACCCGCAACCTCTTGTGTTCAAGATTCCAATCAAGCGCTTTATGTAACGATTAAGCGTATTGAGGCAACTGTTCAGTCTAATCCTCACATCCAAAACTGGTTGCAGCGCTATCCGAATCACCCTCAAACTCGGCGCTTTGAGAAGTTAGTAAAATTGGGGCGATCGCTAGAGCGTCAGTTGGTACCCCTAGGAATTGTACGCTCTGATTGGCAAAAAAATGCTCAAACCTTAGCAGGAACTCGCCCTGCCCAAAATTCCCTTAGCCATTTATTCGCTGCCTTAACAACGTGGCGAACAGTACTACCTCGTCGGGCACATGATGAGCTTGCTACCCTTTTTCTCAAGCAGGGAGCTTCTGTGTGGTTAATCCGCACCAATCAGATGGGTGGATTCGATCCAGACATTACGCCCCGTGCTCCCACTGCCCTATTGAGCCATCGCACCCGTTGAATTCAAAAATGGGCACTGGGTAATCGGTCAATTTTTGTTCCACCCATTACCCATTACCCATTACTGATTCATAAAATTTCAGTTACATCGACGCCCCTTAGAGTCACACTCTTTAGTCCAACAGCGTTCTAGTAGCTTAACCCTGTAAAGATAGGCAAAAATACGGGGATCGAGAACCAATTTAGTTTTGGAACTAAAGACAGGCTGATTGAGATATTTCCACAGGGGGAATTTAAGCTTGATGTCTTTTGGAGCCATAAGTAGTGTTAGAGAAGCGTTGTGAGAGACGTTCCCACCCTCCATCAGGGTTACCAATCAAGGGCTGGTTATTTAACCTTGGCACATTGTTTGGTCAACTTTCCTGGTGAAGATCACGGAACATTGGAACAGTTTTCTGCCAATCTCGGTGATTTCCCGGAAGAAGAGGCAAGATTCAAGATTAGACCAAGCAGTCTATCAAGCGAGTGACTTGATACATAGGGTACGGACAAACAACTCTAACGAACGGTGGAAGCGGTGACAAGGGAGATATGTGAATCTTAACGTGAACATCAACTACCTTAAGGATGAGGTTCTGTTATGGAGTCTAACATCGAGCAACGCCAGCATAGTGGATTGTTAGTCGCGGCTGGTATTTTGATTGGTGCAGGCCTGCTTGCTGGATTTGTAGATGGCATCTTGTTACACGAAATCCTCCAGTGGCATCACATGGTAACGAGTATTCGACCGACAACAAATCTATCCAATCTGGAAGCGAACACGCTATGGGATGGTCTGTTTCATGTAGGCACCTGGACGCTAACGGTGATTGGTGTCACATTGCTATGGCTTGCTGGAGGACGTAATGATGTCCCTTGGTCACCTAAAATCTTTGGTGGGTCTTTACTGCTGGGTGCTGGGTTGTTTGACGTCCTTGAAGGCCTGATTGACCACCAAATCCTGGGGATTCATCACGTTAAACCCGGCCCCAATCAGTTAGCTTGGGATATCGGATTCCTGGCTTTGGGGGCAATTCTTGCTTTAGTTGGCTGGATTGTCTTGCGAAGTGGGCAAAAGGAAACTGCTCGCAAAGAACCCTGAATACAAGTACACTGAGCAGGTGAAAGCGTCAGGTCTGGCATCCCTGTTTCTGGAAAATCCTTCTATCACGGTGTAGTTAGACGTAGATCTAGAAAAAATCATGCCAGTTAGTATCCAAACTCAGCGCACCCGTCGCTTTATTGACCCGTGGCCCTACGTTGCTCTAGGTGCTACAGGTCTCGTCTTCTCGGCGTTGGTGGCTGCTACATTTTTTCAAAAAACCCTGCTATCCAAGAGCATATACGTCAGCGAAGAAGAACCGATTCAACTTGAACCCCTCCAACTCAAGCGTCAACTGATTGGTGCGCTTCGGATTGATGTTGAAGCAACGATTGCTACTAACCAGTGGGTTACCTACGAGATTCAGGTACTTGATCCACAAGGTAAGGTGATCGCATCGGTGATCAAACAAGCTTGGAGTGAGTCCGGCACTTGGTATGAAGATGGCGAGTCTGGCAGTTGGTACGAAGATGACTTGGTGGGAGGACTCGACGTTCGCGCGAAAAAGCAAGAGCAGGTTACCATTGCCATTGCCGTATTGGAGTACGGAGACAGTTCTGGGCGAGAGATTGATCGCCCTGTGCCCTTAAACGTCACCGTTCAAAATGGTGTTGTAGACAAACGCTATCTATGGGCAGGGTTGGTGGGAGCGACGAGTCTAGCTGTTTTGGCTTGTATCGCGACTCCCATGAGTGGGAAAGAAGCAATCGCAAAATCAATTGGTGATAGTGACCCTAGTGATCGCAGTACCGTGGGTGGTTCCAATCACCTTGTACGAGTCAACGTCGATGTGGAATCTGACGAAAACTCTCCACGCCAACTAGACGTTAGCCTGTTTATCAACGACGCCTATGGTGAACAAATCTATGCCCGTTCTTTCCCTGTGAAACTCAGCTTTAAAGAAGAGGAGGGCAAGGTTAAAGGAGCCACGGGTCAATTAGAGGCGTTTTTCATCCTAGAGCCACGCAGTTCTTATGGTTTCCATGTCGAAGTGCTACCCGATGCACCTGTAGATCGCACAACACTCACCGTCCGCGATGGAAGCCGTACCCTGCAAGGTATTGAGGTAGCCCATATCAGTCCATCTCCATTAGCAGACTATCCACAAGACTACAGAGATACCAATGCTGACTAAGATTTTAGGGGCAACAGCAATAGCGATCGCCCTATTCACCATTACAGCTAGTTATACTCAACGCTCAGCCGTTGTCCTACGGGCAGAAAAACAGGCAAATTACTGGCCTCGGCATAATACAAGCTTATCCGGCTATTACTACCGGGGAATCTGGCAGCCTCTCCCAAACCGCTCGTCCTATGGTGGCTTTCGGGGCGGTGGCCCCAATGCTGGAAAGTAAGGGCCTAAATTTCCTATGGATGATGCAATATCAAACTACTACGCGGAATGACTAATGACTAATGACCAATGACCAATGACTAAACAAGTCAACAATCCAGAAACAAGCGCTAGCGTCCTATCCCTAAGCCGCACCCAACGTCGGCTACTACTAGCTGCTGCCGCTATCTCCTCTAGCTGCGGGCTAGCCGTTGAACTCCTGCTGGGAACTCTCGCCAGTTATTTAGTTGGAAATCAAGCCCTGTCTTACGGTGTCGCCGTTGGTGGATTCCTCGCCGCTATGGGCATCGGCTCTTACCTGAGTCAATTCATTGCCGCAAATAGTGATGGAAAGTTGCAACAACAGCAGCTACTACTAGCTTTTGTCCAAGTTGAACTGCTAATTGCCCCCCTAACAGCTCTATTACCTTTAGGATTATTTGGTCTATTTGTTATCGGCAGTTCCCTATGGTTGGGATTATTCTTAGTCACCATTTTGCTAGGGCTACTCGCTGGTTTGGAAGTACCACTGCTGACGCGAGTGCTGGAACTAGAGGAAGGAGTGCGTGAAGCTTTAGCGGGTGTCTTGGCGCTCGATTATGTCGGAGCACTTTTGGGTTCCTTGGCGTTTCCCGTTCTCCTACTACCATTAATGGGTTTGTTTCCAGCCGCCTTCGTCTTGGGAGCGCTACCTGCTTTTATGGTATTTGTCATTGCTAGGCAGTTTCCCAAGCTTCGCCGATGGGGATACCTGGGATTAGCCACAGGTGTCCTACTCTGTAGCTTGGCACCAGCAGCCGTTCCCGTCAGCAACGCCCTAGAGAATACCCTTTACCAAGCGCCAGTGATGACGCGCATCCAATCCCCCTACCAACGTATTGTCCTGACACGGCAAGGGCAAGATGTCCGACTATTCCTCGACGGCGATTTGCAACTCTCCACACTCGACGAGTACCGCTACCACGAAGCACTGGTGCATCCGGTGATGAGTGCCAGCACCGATAGGCGTCGCGTGTTGATACTCGGTGCTGGTGATGGCATGGCGCTACGAGAAGTCCTGAAGTGGTCAGAAGTAGAACGGGTGGTACTGATTGACCTAGACCCCGAAGTGGTGAAACT
>JBFLZA010000627.1:0-5449 GCA_040756535.1 Cyanobacteriota bacterium | reverse complement strand
ATTCGGACACGCCAATCCGCGAGTGAGCGCCACTCCAAACTCCCTGATGGTGACTTGGTCGTGATCTGGCAAGAAAAGTACGCCACTGATGTCGTAGAAAGTCCCGACATTGGACGCATTGGACCTGTTCCCTTTAATCGAACCGGAAGTCACCGCTCTGACGGTTTTGTGGTAGCTCAAGGTCCCGACATTACTCCTAGTTCTGATTTGCCGTTTGGTCATTCTCTAGATTTAGCGCCCACCATTTTGAATTTAATGGGAGCGCCAATTCCTGAACACTTTGAGGGTAAGCCCTTAGTACAGCCAAAAGTTCTTGTGGGCTAACGGCATCTTTACAGAATAATGAAAGCAAGCAACCATTAACTTTAAAAAATGATGTATAAGGTTGCTTGCTAACCTCTACAAAAAACTTAAACATTCAGGGTGCAGCGCTAGAATATCGTGACTAGACGGATAGGATTACGAAATACAAATCCAATTTCTAGTCATCATAAGCTGTTTTTTACTAACAAAGGTTAATTAAGTGACTAGAATTAAATTAATTAATCTTTAGGGATGACTAAATAATGACTAAGTCTTCCGGCGCATCACCGTCTTTTTCTGAATCAGTTGGAAGCCCGTGGCGTTTACTGCGTTACTTAGTGTTGGGAATAGGAATTAATGTTGGAATTTGGAGCTTAACATTCTTTTATTTAAAAGTAACGAAGCCAACCTACAGCAGTAAATGGACGCTTGTACTACCTGAAACGGGTACAATTACTCAAGTTGATATACCGGGATTGGGGGGTGCTTCTTCGAGGGCAACGTCTCCCTATAGCGATCGCACCCAAGATCCGAGAGCCAAATATGTAGTTATTGCCGAAAGCGATGCGGTTTTAGAAGCAGCGGCTAAAAAGCTCAATCTGCCAGAGGAAAAGTTTGGAGAGCCTCGGATTAAAGTAGTAGACAACGCTACCTTAATGGATTTTGAAATTAAAGGAGATACTCCAGAGGAAGCTCGAAACAAAGCCCTTGCACTTCAAGAAGCATTTGAGAATAGGCTCACCGAACTCAGAAAAGAAGAAGTAGAGGTCAAAAATAGATCTTTCCAAAAAACTGTAGATGAAGCAAAACAAAGACTAGACGCATCTCAGAAACGTCTTTCTGAGTTTAAAGCTAAGACAGGATTAGGTTCTAAAATTCAAGTTGAGCAGACTTCAGACCGCATAGAGGAACTACGCAGACAACTGGCTGATTTGATGTCTCAAAAACAACAAGCCGTTGCTAATTTCGACTCCTTATCCAACAATCTCAATTTATCAGCCAAGCAAGCGTCAGAAGCTTTTATCCTCCAAACAGACCCGATATTTCAGCAGAACTTAAAAGACTACAGCGACGCCACAACAACCCTAACAGTTTTAAACTCAAGATTTTTGCCCGATAATCCTGCTGTACAGAGGGAGAGAAGTAAACAGGCTAGCGCTAGAGCGGCTCTTCTATCCCGAAGTCAGACTCTTTTAGGTCGTCCCACCAATCTAGAAGATATCTCTCGGATTAATCTCAATGGTGGTGGTACAAACGCTCCTGCTGGTTCAGGTCGAGAAACTCTTCTTCAGCAACTGGTTCAAGTTCAAGCAGACGCACAGGGTAGAGAAGCCAGTACTAGGGAATTAAGTAACCAAATTGCTGCACTTGAAGCCAGATACAGGGTGATGACGCAGAATGCCTTAACGCTAGACACTTTAGAGCGAGATGCGCGAATTGCAGAAGCCATCTTTTCCTCGGCTTTGACAGCCTTGGATGTTGGTGAATCACGAGCCGATTCTTATCCTCCACTGCAAATGATGGTTCAGCCAAACTTACCCGCAAAACCGACTTCACCGAAAAAGTCATTCGCTTTTCTCGGTGCAGCGTTAGGTACAGTGCTTATTAGCAGTGGATTATTCTTACTCTGGCTACGTCCCTATCTGCTACGTAAACAAAAAGCCTCGAAATCGGATTCCCTTAAATCTCCAGAGGCGGTTGTAGATTCATTACAGCCTATCGCTCAGGTAGAAGATTCAAATCTTCCAAAACGAGAACCCTATAACGGAACTCAATCTAAAGGTTCAGGTCAAGAGGAGTTGCGCTTAGAGCGTCGCTAAAACGGCTAATGAAACCTCAAAATCTGGAAGAAAAGATAGTTTGGTACTACATCACGGGCACCTATGTGCTTTATCTGTTGGGGTTGCAGCATTTCTTAGCTCCGTTATTGGCCTGGGGTCTAGGTTTTTATGTCTGTAAGAAACTTTGGAACCAAACGGATGAGACGCCTGAAGAAGACAAAATAAGCATTCCTTTTGGAGTGTGGGTCTGGATCGTTTTCGCGTTGGCAATGCAAGTCATAACGATTGTCAATCACCTCGATTTCGATATGGGGCTGACGCGAATTATTAAATCAACTATCAACTTTTGGGCTAAAAATTGGGCGCTTTTTGCCATGTTTCCGTTGATTGGTAGTTGCTTGAAAATCAGACCTCAACTTCTTTATAGAGCTGCCTCTATCCTGGGTCTGCAAAGCTTAATTCTTACACCCATTTCCACGCTAGCCAGTCGGTTGCATCTCCCTCAGATTTTATATACTTCTCCACTCTATAAAGTCGGAGCGGCGGGTGAAGTTCCGTACAGCGTCTATCTGTATGGCTCTCAAGCCGATACAGAAGAGGTTCGACTATTTTTATTTGCGCCTTGGGCTCCTGCTTTAGCTTTGGTCGGATGCGTTTATTTTTTCTTGAGCAGTAAAGACCCTGATAAAAGGTGGCGCTGGATTGGCATGATTAGTTATGCGGTCGTGGTTTTTGCTACAGCATCACGATTGGGTACTTTGGTTATGGTCGTTATTCCAGCTGCTATTTGGGGTTTATCCAATTTAACGAATCCTAAACTGCAAATCACAGCTGGGGTGTTCAGCGTATTTGCAGGTTATTTTGGTCAACAGCTAGTCACTGCGTTAAAAGACGTCAAAGACAGTTTAGATGCTCAACGCTCTGGTTCTTCTCAAGTAAGGGCAATGTTAGCTCGCATGGCTCGAGACCGTTGGCAGAGGGAGGCTCCCATCTGGGGGCATGGACTCTCGGATGAAAGAGGCCCTTATGTTGTAGCGTTCAAACCGATTGGAACACACCATATGTGGTTTGGTGTCTTGTACACTCATGGTCTAGTCGGTTTCATTGCCTTAGCAACTGCCATGAGCCTGACTTTAATTGAACTTCTGATCAAGGCGCAGAAAAGTCAAGTAGCTGAAGTGGGTTTAAGTGTCCTCCTCGTTTTAGCCGCTTTCAGTATCGGTGAAAATTTGGATGGTTTAATTTACTTATTCTGGCCAGGCATGGTAATTATAGGCATGGCTTTTAAGGAGAAGATGCCAGGTTTTTATAGCGAGTAATCTTGAAACGGATTCAATTTAGCCACAATTGGCATTTGTCCGCTTGTTTTTCGTCCCCGATGCAAAGGCTGCAAGTTATATCATTCCTCTAAAGGTGGGTGACAAGTTTAATTCTTGTTCTCCCCTTGACCTCCCCTAGCTCCCCTTATAAAGGAGGGAATATAAGGAAGAAGTTTTCTTCTTGGAAGTTAGGGGGGTGGGATATATAACGCATAAAAATAGAAACGGTATTAGCACTTGATAGTCAGAAATACACAACCCAAATACCTGCATTAATCACTACCTGTAACCTTTCCAAATCCATCTCAGGAAAGATGATTTTACAGTCTAAACCGGATTATCAATCACTAATCAAAAAATAGAAAAATAGTGAAAGTATTATAAGAGAAGTGAGGGCATCAATTATTTTTAATTCGTTTCCCTAAATACAATGAATAAACACAAAATAATCATAGAATTTATAAAAGTAGATATTTTGTAATCTAAACAACTGACACAGGAGTTTCCTTGATAAGAAAATAACGGATTAGTAGAACAAGAAGGCTAAAAAGTAAAAGGACAAAGCAGGGTGGATGGAGTAAAAATGGTGCAGGTTAAACCAATGATTTTAGTGACTGGGGGCGCAGGGTATATTGGTTCTCACGCTGTACTGGAGCTACAGCGTTCTGGCTATGAGGTGATTGTTCTTGACAATCTGGTCAGTGGACATCATGACTTAGTGGAAAAGGTATTACAAGTTAAGTTAATTATCGGTGACATCAGCGATCGCGCACTTCTCGATCGCTTATTTGCAACTTACCCGATTACGGCGGTCATGCATTTTGCGGCCCACATAGCTGTAGGGGAATCAGTAACATTCCCAAGTAAGTACTACCAAAACAACGTTGCAGGAACGCTGACGCTTCTAGAAGCAATGGTGGCAGCGTCTATCAAGAAATTTGTGTTTTCCTCAACTTGCGCCATCTATGGTGTACCGCAATCCATTCCTCTCACAGAAGACCATCCTCAAAACCCCATCAGTCCTTATGCAGCCAGTAAGCAAATGGTAGAGCGAATCCTGGCTGATTTTGATACCGCCTATGGATTGAAATCAGTCTGCTTCCGCTACTTCAATGCAGCAGGAGCACAACCCAATGGATTGCTTGGCGAAGACCATTTCCCTGAAACTCATCTCATCCCACTGGTATTGCTAACGGCTTTAGGAAAGCGAGAGTCAGTCTCAATCTTCGGTACCGATTACCCGACAACAGACGGCACTTGTATCCGGGACTATATTCACGTTACGGACTTAGCACAAGCTCATGTTCTCGGTTTAGAGTACCTGCTTCAAGGGGGAGACTCTCAAGCGTTTAACTTGGGGAATGGCAATGGATTCTCCGTTAAAGAAGTGATTGAGACAGCAAGTCGGGTAACAGGACGAACAATCAAAACAGTAGAATGCGATCGCAGACCTGGTGATCCACCTATATTAGTGGGTAGTAGCGAGAAAGCTCGAAAAATTTTGGGTTGGCGTCCACAGTATGCCGACCTCACACAGATAGTCACTCATGCTTTGGCTTGGCATCAGCAACGCCACGGGGATTACATCTCGAATGCAAGCCCTACCAAGCAGGCCTCCCCTGTTGTTGTTTAAGTAGCTTTGCCTTTCGGTAGGATACTCCGGGTTAATTCTTTATAGCAGTACTTTAGGGGGTGACAAGCTTTTGGGCTGCTTGTCATCCCTTCAATTATGCTGCCTTTCAAAACTTGTGTGATAATTATGTACCCTGACCAAGCTTGTAATGTTAAAGTTTTAATGAAGATTGCGACTTAAGGGTTCAGGCTCTTGTCGTTTTTGATTAATCTTCTATAAGAGAAGAAGAGTTGTTTTATAAGCGTGGAATGGAAGCACCATGCATTTCCCAGACAAATCTGTCGCCGACATTCCCAACAAGAAGGTTAAATTGACGATTGCGATTGAGAAGAAGAAGAAGAACGCTGCTAACTATCCCGTGTAGGTTCTAGTACGAAATCACCCTTTTCAGGTTTTTTAGTACTAGCGTTTTC